>CAYOQX010000116.1:0-5606 GCA_964406195.1 uncultured Alkaliphilus sp.
ATATATATTGGAGATATATAGATGATGATACTGTGGAGGGAACAGATTATTTAATCGAGAAATATGGTGCGGATGTTCTGTTCAGGGGATTAAAATCAACAAATGTATACAGCCGGTATTACTGCATAAACAGGCTTGTTGAATATTATAATGATGAAGACATAAGAAATCGTGCAGTAGCTGAAATTACACCGTTTTTAAACAGTACCAATAATACCCTTAAACACGGTGCGGAATTTGCCATAGATGTGCTGTCTAAAAAGTTTGACAGTCCATATATTATAAAGTCCGCCGACGGTACTAAAATCTTTACGCTCTTTAACGGCTATTCGGACTATGGAAGTTATAACGAGTTATGGATAATCAGGGATGACAAGCTGTCAAAGTTATATTCTTTTGGGGATGATTTGCATACTTATATTGCTTTTACCGAGGATTCTATTAAACTCTCTCCGAATAATGACAAAATAGCGGTGCAAACAGCCACCAGAAGAAGCAGTTCACTGAATATTATTGACTTAAATACCGGAAAGGCCGGCCCCGAAATTATGAAATTGGCTATAGAAAAGGTGGCAATGGATAATAAAGACTACAACAACACCTATCCTGACGGGCAATATTGTTGGTGTGATAATATAAAATGGCTCGACAACAATACAGTAGAATTCGAGGCAGGTCTTGCTTACGATTTTATGGAGATAATTGAAGATGTAATTGTAAAATATAATGTTTCAAATAATACTTTAGAATATACGAAAAAATAACCCAAAAGCACAAAAAGCACAGGGGACGGTTCTTTTTGCTTTTCGAAGCACAAGGGACGGTTCTTTTTGCTTCGCAAAAAATCTATGGGGACAAAACCCATGGTCGGTTTTTTGCCGGAGAACCCATTCTTATGGTTGCTGATGTTTCGATTGGGAAATGTGTCCCTACAGTTTTGCGTATTTACCATTTAATTGAAAATCATGATATAATGGTGACAAATATACGGATAGGGACGTAAAGTATGAAATTATTTGGAGACAATGATATGTATAGGCTATATTATCCAATTCGGATCATTTGCAAGGGGTGAAGGCAGGGAAGACAGTGATGTAGACTTGGCCATATATCCGGAAGAAGATATAAGCCCATATGACCTTTTTATAGTTTCTAACAAACTTTCTTTTAAAATAAAAAAAGATGTCCAAATATATACAGTGTTCGCCGCTCAAATTGTCGGAAATAGAGAAGAATTAGGGTGAAGAGCAATCACAACCAATCTTTGGTCTATTAAAAATCTACTTCGAAGCAATAATATGCCGTCTAAAAGTGAATCCACTGTTTATTTTAATGTTTTGTGGAGACAATCATGATATAATACATTAAAAGAGGTGGGAATATGCGGTATATGAACAAGCTGTTTTATAACTTGGGGGACATATCAAAAAGGGAGGATAAATTAAGAGAGAGAATAAATTATGATTCGGCTGTAT
Organism: uncultured Alkaliphilus sp.; assembly: GCA_964406195.1. Taxonomy (GTDB): domain Bacteria; phylum Bacillota; class Clostridia; order Peptostreptococcales; family Natronincolaceae; genus JAAZJW01. Next base: position 1,476 of record CAYOQX010000116.1, read on the forward strand.
CGACAGGGCTTCAAATTAAACCCATAAATCAAAGTAAAAAATATGATCTTTATTATATCCCGACAATGAAAACTATAGAGTTGATAAGCAGTATTTCAAAGGATGACGTTATTTTAATGCAACTATATAATGGACTACCGGGTATAGCCCAAAAGAAATTTTTAATAGATATGCTGAGCTCGGAACTTCATAATACTAATTTGTTAGAGGGAGTAGAAAGTAACAAGGAAGAACTGGTTTTTACCGCTAAAGAAATGTTGGAGCGGAAATCAAACAGCAAAAAAGATCTGAGGTTTTTTAATGTTATAAATTCGTATATGGAGCTCCAGAGCGGTAATCTTTCAATGCCCAAGGATGTAAAAGGTGTCAGAAAAATATACGATGAAATTACGGTTAACGAAATCAAAAGGGAGAATTTGCCTGAAGGGAAATTTTTCAGAACAAAAGTGACGTATATATATGCTGCAGGTTTGGAGGAGATACATCGAGGAATTACATCATCATCCGGAACAGAGGAGTATATCATATCTATGATGAACAAGTTGTTAAATTTTTTAAATAACACCGAATACAATGAATTAGTTAAAAATGCAATTTTTCATTATTATTTTGGGTATATTCATCCTTTTTACGATGGCAACGGCAGGACAGCCAGATTTATAAGCAGTATATATCTTAAGGAAAATTACTCATGGCTTACAGCTTTATCGTTGTCTCAAGGCTCAAATAATAATAAATCTCTATATTTTAGGGCTTTTGATTTTACTAATCAGGTTTCCATGCAGGGGGAATTAAACTTTTTTGTAGATTCATTTTTAGAGATATTAAACAATGGCCAGAATATTCTGATGAATAATTTACAAACAAAAATAGTGCTGCGGGAAGAAGCCTTAAGGAAGATAGAAAGCGATCCTAAAATTAAAAAGACCCGGGGACTGACCGAAATTATGGAAATGGCTGTTGAAACATATTTGTTTGGTCCACATAATGATTATATAGATGTTGAAACAATAAAAAATGAGGGTGTACTTAAATATACCGACCAAACTATAAGAAAAAGGTTAAATGAGTTATCTGAACTTAAGCTACTAAAGAAAATAAGTAAAAATCCCCTGAGATGCACTTTGAATTCCGGCTATTTAGAACAATAATCAGGCTGTGTCGTGAAAGACACGGGATGATGTTCGATTTGTGCACTTTTAAATGACATGTTAAAATAAGTATATAGCTAATTATGTAAAGGATGGGGATATATCCAAAAAGTGGATATAATTCAATCAAAGGAAGTGGGATTTATGTATTTAGAGGAAAGGGCCAAAAAAACAATAACAGAATATTTAAAAGATAAAATAAAATTGAGTTTTATCTACCTTTTCGGATCATTTGCGAAAGGCGAAGGTAGGGAAGACAGCGATATAGATTTGGCAATATATCCGGAGGAAGATATAAGCCCATATGACCTTTTTATAATTTCTAACAAACTTTCTTTTAAGATAAAAAGGGACGTTCAAATAGTAAATTTAAAAGATATAGATACAGTGTTTGCTGCCCAGATTGTCGGAAACAGAGAGGAATTATATTGCAAAGATAAAACATTGATGGCGAATTATAATGTCAGGATTTTTAAAGATTATGCTAAATTAAATGAAGAGAGACAAATCGTATTGGATGCAATAGAAAGGGACGGGAGAATCTATGGCTAAAGATGTTTTATATAACAAAATGGAGATTATAGAAAGATGCCTAATGCGGGTTAAAGAGGTATATGGGGGGAACCCGGAGAGTTTAAAAGATTATACGAAACAGGATTCTATTGTATTAAATATCCAAAGAGCTGTTGAAGCTACAATAGATATAGCTATGCATATTGTAGCTGTAAAAAAATTAGGCATACCTAAAAGCAGTAGGGATGCATTTGAGATCCTTGCTCATAATGAAATAATCGATAATGAAATGTTAGAAAAGCTAAAAAACATGGTTGGATTTAGAAATATAGCTGTACATAACTATCAAGAACTTGATTTAGATATTGTACAAAAAGTTATAGAAAATAATCTGGATGATTTCAATGAATTTATTTATTTTGTTAACAAGGTCATATAAAAAAGTGGTGAATTATTTGGAAATAATTATTTATTTTATAATAGGTGCATTCCTTTTGTTTGTGATTATTGTTAATGCTGTTAAAATGGCAATGAAAGAGGTTTTACATGAATTCAAAGAGGACATTACTAATGAATTTAACCTAGGGAAAGCAAATGATACTAAAGTGGAAGATGGGGATTAATATATTCTAAAAGGAGCCCCATTACGAAGAACCATGGGGACGGAATTCACGGTCAGTCCTTTTCGACCGGGAAACCCGTTCCTGTGGTTTATGGTTTTAAAATCAGCAAAAGGATTACTAATGCAGGTGTTTTACCTTGAGTGCTAATTGTTTACTTCCTTTACTTCCTTGGAATAAGTCCTAAATTTCTAATAGCTGTCTTTCCTGCATCACTTTTTAACCAATCGATAATATTTCTGGCACTGTGTTCTTCAGGTAAATCATTTCGTATTACCGCATAATAGCTGTCAGAAAGGGAATATGAACCATCAGCTATGGTTTCTTCCGTAGGAGCAACACCTTCGAATGTTAATTCCACATAATTTTCCATTATAGCCGGATGCATCTTTTTATCCATCAAAACGAGGTTGTCCATTTGTGACTGGCTTCCGCTGTCAGAATTTCGGCAAATGGGAATAAGTTCACGGTCAGAACCGCCTAAAGAGGACCAGTTTTTAATCCCGTAATTAAGATATATATTGCGTATCTGCTCCATAGTTATATTTCCGGCATCGTTTTCTACAGGTGTGATAAATACCAAAGCTTCCGCAGCAATCGGATGAAATTCAAGTTTTACATTCTTGTTCTCTGCAAGAGCCAAAACATCTGAAGAGGCATAGGGCACAATTATCATATCCACCTTACCGTATTATTTTGGGTATATTCATCCTTTTTACGATGGCAACGGCAGGACAGCCAGATTTATAAGCAGTATATATCTTAAGGAAAATTACTCATGGCTTACAGCTTTATCGTTGTCTCAAGGCTCAAATAATAATAAATCTCTATATTTTAGGGCTTTTGATTTTACTAATCAGGTTTCCATGCAGGGGGAATTAAACTTTTTTGTAGATTCATTTTTAGAGATATTAAACAATGGCCAGAATATTCTAATGAATAATTTACAAACAAAAATAGTGCTGCGGGAAGAAGCTTTAAGGAAGATAGAAAGTGATTCTAAAATCAAAAAGGTTCAGGGACTGACTGAAATTATGGAAATGGCTGTTGAAACGTATGCGATGCACCCTGAATTCCGGCTATTTAGAACAATAATCAGGTTATGCTAAATTACCATCCCCCAGCCCCTACATTAACCCGCAAAATGCTGCGGGTTTAAAATTTAATAAATTATTAATAATTAGTTCGCAGTTATTCAATATAAATAATGTATTATATAATCATACTACATAAATGCCTAGGCTTGTGCTAGTAAAATATATGACAGGGGGTAAATGAAAATGAAACACAGTAAAAAAGCTGTTACAGCAGTTGTTTTCCTTCTTGGTGCCGTGATTCTGGTAACATCGGCTTTTGCGGATGTTGTGCTCGGCTCCGGATACAATAGTCTGAAAAACTCTATGAAAACAACAGCGGGAAAATTAACCAACGAAATTGATAATTTCAGTGTTAATGTTAATGCAACCTTTAAAGTTGACGGCAAAACAGTAATGGAATCAGAAACTAACGGGAAATTTGATATTGTTAACAATGCCAAGGAATCGCATGATAGGAATGTAGAAAAGGGGGAAGTAAAGGAAAACTATTGGTACAATGACGAAAAACAAAACATATATAAAAATAATGACGGTTCTTATGAAGTAGTCGAGAGACGAAAAAATAAAAACGAACCGAACAGAGTAATGGAAAACCCGTTTGAGCAAGAGCAGTCAAAAGATGCGGAAAAAATTGTAGATGCACTTGTGGGAAGTTTGCAGGATACTATACAAGTGGAGGAATCCGACGGTAAAAAAATGTATATAGGTAATTTGACCGAAGCCCAAATTCCTTCTATTGTTAATGCTATT
>CAYOQX010000117.1:0-4297 GCA_964406195.1 uncultured Alkaliphilus sp.
ATAGTGTTGTAACCAACTCAACAACTTCCTGGCTATATGGGGGTTCTGCAGTAAATGCTACGTTGTTCGGAGTAGGAGAGAGGGTAGGAAATTGTCCCTTGGAGGCCATGCTTATAGAATATGCACAGCTGAGAGGAACCACTGAAAATGTAAACCTAAAGGTAATCAGTGAACTGGCCGAATTTTTTGAAAATGAATTAAATTATAAAATTCCACCTAAAACACCTTTTGTGGGCACGGAATTTAATTTAACCAAGGCCGGAATTCATGCAGACGGACTCCTGAAAGATGAGGAAATATATAATAGTTTTGACACTGATAAAATACTTGGGAAATCACCTTTAGTGGCTATAAACAACTATGCAGGTGTTGCCAGTATTGCATATTTTATAAATAGTTATTTTAATAAACGAGGAGACGATAAACTTACAAAATACGATAAAAGATTGATTCCCATTAAAGAATGGATAGATAGGGAATATGAGAAAGGACGAACTACTAACATTACAGTAGAAGAAATGGTTGAAATTATAAACATACATTTAGATGAAGATTATGAGGTATATGAAGAAGGTACAATTTAAGAGAAGAGGTGCTTTTATGGGAATGACTCTGACGGAAAAAATATTGAGAAATCATCTGGTTAGTGGCGAATATAAAGTAGGTAATGAAATAGGAATTAAAATAGATCAGACATTGACCCAGGACTCAACAGGGACGATGGCTTATTTACAATTTGAGGCTATGAATATAGACAAAGTAAAAACAAAACTATCTGTAGCCTATATAGATCATAACATGTTGCAGTCAGGTCCTGAAAATGCGGATGATCATTTATATATACAGACTGTTGCAAAAAAACACGGTATATACTTTTCAAAACCGGGTAATGGAATATGTCATCAAGTGCATTTGGAAAGATTTGGAGTACCCGGTGACACATTGCTCGGTTCCGACAGCCATACACCGACCTGCGGAGGGCTTGGCATGATTGCAATAGGTGCAGGTGGTCTGGATGTAGCTGTGGCTATGGCGGGAGGAGCATATTTTATAAATGTTCCCAAGGTTGTAAAAGTAAACCTGAAAGGAAAACTGGGTAATTACACCAGCGCCAAGGATATAATTCTTGAGGTCTTAAGAAAATGTACGGTTGCAGGCGGGGTAAATAAAGTATTTGAGTATGCCGGTGAGGGCATCAAATGTTTATCTGTGCCGGAAAGAGGTACAATAACTAATATGGGTGCGGAACTCGGGGCTACAACCTCAATATTCCCGTCCGATGAAAACACACTGGCATTTTTGAAGGCACAGGGAAGAGAGGAAGACTATATACAACTTTCAGCAGACGAAGATGCTGTCTATGATGAAATCATAGAGGTGGATTTGAATAAGTTAGAACCGATGATTGCCTGTCCTCATTCTCCTGACGCGGTAGTACCTGCAAAGGAAGTGAGGGGTACGGAACTTACACAGGTGGCTATTGGCAGTTGTACAAATTCATCTTTCATGGACCTGATGAAGGTTGCAAATATACTTGACGGAAAAACTGTAAGTGAAAATGTTTCATTGGTAGTATCACCCGGTTCTAAGCAGGTGCTTACCATGTTGTCCGAGAATGGAGCATTAGCTAAAATCATAGATGCGGGGGGAAGGGTATTGGAAAGCGGTTGCGGTCCCTGTATAGGAATGGGGCAGGCACCGTCTACTGACGGAGTTTCTCTAAGAACATTTAACAGAAACTTTAAAGGGCGCTGCGGAACGGAAACTGCGGATGTCTATCTATCAAGTCCTGAAATAGCAGCAATGTCCGCTATAAAAGGTTATATTGCATCGGAAGAGGATTTTGATGAAAACATAGACTTAAACATAGAATTACCGGACACATTTTTAATAAATGATAATTTGATAATTGAACCGACCGAGGAAGACAAAGATGTAGAAATAATACGCGGACCGAACATAAAACCATTTCCTAAAAACAAACCATTAGAAAATTCGATTACAGGCAAAACATTAATAAAAGTTGGGGATGGGATAACTACGGACCATATAATGCCCTCAAATGCACGATTGCTGCCATACCGGTCAAATGTACCTTATTTATCCAAGTTCTGCTTTAGTCAGATCGACGGGGATTTTGCGGAAAATGCTAAAAAGTACGGCGGCGGTATTATAGTCGGGGGTCTGAATTATGGGCAAGGGTCCAGTCGCGAACATGCGGCCTTGGCTCCTTTGCATCTGGGTATAAAGGCTGTTATGGCCAAATCATTTGCAAGAATTCATAGAAACAATCTTATAAACAACGGTATTATACCTTTAACATTTAAAAATAGTGACGATTATTTGACCATAGATGTTTTTGATGAACTGGAAATCCAAGATGTTCTTTCCGGCATAGATTCTAATGAAATGGTTGTTTTGAATAAGACAAAAAACCTACAATACATTATGGACTTAAATATAACGGAAAGACATGCCGAAATACTGAAAAGCGGAGGACTTTTAAATACAATTAATTAACAAAATTATAGGAGGAAAAGGCTGTGGGAAGAACAATTACTTTAGTTTATGGAGACGGAATAGGAAAAGATATTATAGATTCAACGGTTAAAATAATAGAAGCAACAGGTGTAAAGCTCAGTTGGGACAAACAAGAGGCAGGACTTATAGCATATGAAAAATATGGGAATGCATTGCCTGATGAAACAATAAAAAGTATAGAAAAACACAAAATCCTTCTGAAAGGTCCGCTTACAACACCTGTCGGCACCGGTTTTAGAAGTGTAAATATTGCATTAAGACAATACTTTAAGCTGTTTGCCAATATAAGGCCTATAAAATCCTTTGACGGCATACATTCTTTATATAAAGACTTGGATTTTGTGGTCATAAGGGAAAATACAGAAGGACTATACACAGGTATGGAGCATATGATTACTGATGATATAGCGGAGAGTATCAAAATAATAAGCAGGGACGCCAGTTTAAAAATATGTAACTTTGCATTTGAATATGCAAGAAAAGAAAAAAGGGATAAGGTATCCCTTGTACACAAAGCAAATATTATGAAGCTTTCCGACGGCCTGTTTTTAAGGGTAGGTAGGGAAGTGGCTGATAATTATAAAGATATTCAATTTGAAGATGTAATTGTAGATGCTATGGCAATGAAAATGGTAATGAATCCAAGAGATTTTTCTGTTATTGTTACACCAAATCTATATGGAGATATTTTATCTGATTTAGGTGCAGGGCTAATAGGAGGACTGGGTATTGCACCAAGTGCTAATATAGGTGATGATTTTGCTATGTTCGAGCCTGTTCATGGTTCCGCTCCGGATATTGCGGGTAAAGATATGGCAAATCCTACATCGGCTATACTCTCCGGTGCAATGATGCTAAAGCATATCGGTGAAACAGAGGCGGCATTCAAAATTGAAAATGCCCTGGAAAATGTGCTTACAGACAAGGAGAGTTGCACTGTGGATATTGGAGGTAAATTATCTACTTCTGAATTTACAGATGCTGTTATAGCAAATATGTAATTGTAGTTACAGTCCGTCAATAATATTAAAATGATTAGGGGAGAAATAAAATGGACATAAGAAAATTTAGGCGTGTGTTGGTAGCGAATAGGGGTGAAATTGCAATCAGAATCTTCAGGGCCTGTCATGAGTTGGGAATTAGAACCGTGGCAGTATATTCCAATGAAGATCAGTGCTCCCTTTTCAGAACAAAGGCAGATGAATCCTATTTAATAGGAAGAAACAAAGGGCCTGTAGAAGCATATTTAAATATTGAAGAAATAATTAATTTGGCATTAAAAAAGGGTGTAGACGCCATCCATCCGGGATATGGATTTTTAGCTGAGAACCAGGAATTTGCTGAAAAATGTGAGGAGGCCGGAATTGTGTTCATTGGGCCTTCTCATAAAATACTCGGAAAATTGGGAGATAAGATCCAATCCAAGTTAATAGCAAAGAAAGTCGATGTCCCGACAATACCCGGTGTGGAGAAACCTATTACCTCTGAAAAAGAAGCAATGGAATTTGCTGATTATTGCGGATATCCGGTTATGCTCAAAGCGGCTGCCGGCGGTGGCGGAAGAGGAATGCGTGTTGTTACCTCTGAAGACAAATTGATAGAAGCGTTTAACAGTGCTAGAAATGAAGCCAAAGCAGCTTTTGGCAATGATGATATATTTATAGAAAAATATCTGAAGAAACCTAAACACATAGAGGTACAAATACTGGGAGACGAATATGGAAATATAGTTCATCTTTATGAAAGAGATTGTTCT
>CAYOQX010000117.1:4307-5592 GCA_964406195.1 uncultured Alkaliphilus sp.
GAAAAAAGAGAAGAAATATGTGAGGATGCTATAAAGATAGCAAAGGCTGTAAACTATAAAAATGCCGGAACGGTGGAATTCTTACTGGATGCCTACGGAAATCATTATTTTATTGAAGTGAATCCCAGGATTCAGGTAGAGCATACAGTTACCGAGGTGGTAACAGGTATTGATATTGTGCAGAGTCAAATATTGATAGCCCAAGGTTATTCTCTAGACAGCCCCAGAATAGGAATTGAATCTCAGGAGGATATAGACCCCAGAGGGTATGCTATAGAATGTAGAATAACCTGTGAGGATGCAACCAATGAATTTTTACCGAGTACGGGGAGGCTTGATGTATACAGAACAAGTTCCGGACCGGGAATAAGGTTAGATGGAGGCAGCGGTTTTACCGGCTCTGAAATCGGTCCTTATTATGACAGCTTGTTGGTAAAGGTGACATCTTCAGCCAGGACCTTTGAAGATGCTATCAGCAAATCGATTCGTTCCTTGGGAGAATTCAAGGTTAGCGGGGTTAAAACTAACACAGGATTCCTAATCAATGTACTCAATCATGAAACCTTTAAACAGGGAAAATGTGATACCGGTTTCATAAAAAACAACCCTGAACTTTTTGATATCAAACCTCGAACCAATAAAGAATTGAAGTTGCTTAAGTTTATTGGAGAAAAAGTGGTAAATGAAACAAAGGGTGTAAAAAAGGAATTTGATGTGCCGGCAGTACCATATGTTGTCAGGCCCGAAGATCAGTATGGAACAAAACAAATATTGGACAATGAAGGGCCTGAAGGACTGATTAAATGGATTAAAAATCAGGATAAATTATTATTAACCGATACAACCATGAGGGATGCTCATCAATCCTTAATGGCCACAAGATTAAGGACTATAGATATGGCAAAAATATCTAAGGCTACCTCCGTTTTAGCGGGAGACCTATTCTCCATGGAGATGTGGGGTGGTGCAACATTTGATGCATCTTATAACTTCCTGAGGGAATCTCCTTGGAAACGTATAGAAATACTGCGTGAAAGAATACCGAATGTTTTATTTCAAATGCTTCTAAGGGCGAGTAATGCGGTAGGTTACAAGAACTATCCCGACAATGTTATAAGAGAATTTATTCGGGAAGCGGCTGAAACAGGCATAGATGTATTTAGGATTTTCGACTCATTGAACTGGTTGCAGGGCATGGAAGTGGCTATTGATGAAGGACTGAAGACCGGCAAGATTGTGGAAGCATGCATGTGCTATACAGGCGACATACTGGATACGGACAGGG
>CAYOQX010000118.1:0-230 GCA_964406195.1 uncultured Alkaliphilus sp.
TATTCCACCAGAACATTTAATGCCGCCACCGCCCTCGATACGGCATAGTCATATTTTTCCCTGTGGTTTTTATCCCTCCCAAGGTCTTCCGCCCTGCTGTGTATAAATTCTATACCCTCTAAACTCAGTTCAGCACCTACCTCCTTCAGAAATCCTATTCTTTTTTTCAGGGAATCCAACAGGGTAAGTTCAATATCGGGAAGCATTATTTTTAGGGGTATGCCCGGGAA
>CAYOQX010000118.1:240-5536 GCA_964406195.1 uncultured Alkaliphilus sp.
GCCCCGGTTCCAACATCTATTATCCTGCTCTTGTCTTTCAGATATCCTGTCTGCAGACAGGACAGGGAGTCTAAAAAGTGATTTGTAATGATTTCTTTTTCTTCCGTAATGGCCGTCAGGTTCATTTTTTGATTCCATTCCAATAAGATGTCTTTATATTTAATAAGTTGATCAATTTTATAATCCGCTATTTCTATATCCATCTCATCTAAACCGTCTTTTAATAGTCCTTTTAATTCCATAATTATTTCCTTTCTCTTTTGCGCCTTCTCTGTTCTAAATATATTAGCAATACAGAAATATCAGCCGGAGACACTCCTGATATTCTCGAGGCCTGTCCCACGGATAATGGTTTTATATCATTCAGTTTTTGTCTGGCTTCTATTCTCAGACTTTCTATTTCATCATAATCTATATCCTCGTCCAGTCTTCTGTTTTCCAGCTTCCTGAATCTTTCCACCTGCCTGAGCTGTTTTTTAATATAGCCCTCATATTTAATCATTATTTCACATTGAATTTTGGCATCCTTTAATATATGTTCCGGTCTGTCCTTATCTATTTGCCTGATGTTTTCATAATTAAGCTCGGGACGTTTTAACAATTCGTATAAGGAGGCCCCTCCTTTTAACGGAGAGCTGTTTGCCTCTTTCAGCACATCATTGGCAATATCGGGTGAAACATGAGTGTTTTTTAGACGTTCCATTTCCTCATCTATATGCTGTTTTTTCAGTAGATATCTTTTATATCTGTCTTCCCTCGCCAAACCCAGTTTATATCCTTTCTCTGTCAGTCTCAGATCCGCGTTGTCCTGCCTCAGAATGAGACGATATTCCGCCCTGGAGGTCATCATTCTATAAGGTTCATCTGTCCCTTTTGTTACCAGATCATCAATTAATACACCTATATATGCTTCCGAACGGTCTAATATAAACGGTTCTTCCTTCCTTATCTTTAGAACTGCGTTAATTCCCGCCATAATACCCTGGGCTGCGGCTTCTTCATATCCGGACGATCCGTTAAACTGACCCGCACTGAACAAATTGTTGATATGTTTTATCTCCAAGGTCGGTTTCAGCTGTCTGGGATCTATACAATCATATTCTATTGCGTAAGCCGTTCTCATGATTTTTGCATTTTCCAGCCCTACAACAGACCTGAGCATTTCAATCTGTATTTCCTCCGGAAGGCTGGTGGAAAGTCCCTGCATATACATTTCCTTTGTTTCTACACCTTCGGGTTCTATAAATACTTGATGGTAGGGTTTTTCACCGAATCGTACAATTTTATCCTCTAAGGAGGGACAATATCTGGGACCCACACTCTCTATATCCCCTCTGTACATAGCGGACCTGTGCAGGTTTTCCCTGATTATTTCATGTGTTTCCTCGGTAGTTCTGGTAAGCCAACAAGGCTGCTGCTCTTTATATAAATTATCATTCATAAATGAAAAGGGAATGATTTCCTCATCCCATTTCTGAATAGTCATTTTGGAAAAATCTATAGTGTCTTTATGCACCCTGGCCGGAGTACCCGTTTTGAACCTACGCATATTGCACCCCAGTTCCTGAAGCCTATCGGAAAGATACATAGCCGGGAACAAACCTTCCGGACCGGATTCATAATTAACTTCACCTATAAATATTTTACTCTTTAAATACACACCTGTCGCCAATATAACTATTTTTCCGTAATAGACTGAGCCGGTTCTGGTAACAACTCCTTTTACAGTACCGTCTTCCACTATTAAATCTACTACTTCTCCCTCTCTCAAGTCCAGATTGGTTTCGTTCTCCAAAGTTTTTTTCATTTCTATATGGTATCTTGTTTTATCCGCCTGAATCCTCAGAGAGTGTACCGCAGGTCCTTTGCCCGTGTTCAGCATCCTACTTTGAATAAAAGATTTATCTATATTTAATGCAATTTCTCCCCCTAAAGCATCTATCTCCCTTACCAAGTGCCCTTTTCCCGTACCGCCAATAGACGGATTACAGGGCAGTGCGGCTATGGAGTCCAATGTCATGGTGAGCATCACTACTTTAGAGCCCATTCTTGCGGCGGCCAATGCGGCCTCGCAACCGGCATGTCCGGCTCCCACCACCACAACATCATAGTTTCCTGCTGTATATCTTTTCATTTTCTCACCCCCATTTTTTCGTGTGAAACATTTTTCCTTATATTCGATGTTTCACGTGAAACATCGGATGTTCCCGGTCTTCTTGTTTTCCAATGTGATTTTTTATATAAAATGTTTTGTTTCCCGGGCTCCCGTGTTTTTCGACATAGGTTTTCACGTGAAACATTTTATTTTCCGATACAAAAATTTTCGAAAATATGGTCCAGCAAATCTTCTCCTGCAGTATCTCCGGTAATCCTCCCCAGAGCATCCCAGGCATCCCTTATATCCACTTCTATAAAATCCAGGGGCATCTGTTTTTTTGTTGCTTCTATTCCGTCTTTTATACTTCCCAATGCTTTCTCCAATGCATTTTTATGCCTCACATTGGTGACCATCAAACTGTCTTTTGCTTTCACTTCACCCTGATATACCATGTCCACCAAAGCATCTTCTATTTTCTCTATCCCTATGTTTTCCAATATGGATGTTTCTATTATATCCTTATCTTTTACAATTTCCCTTACTTCATCGACGCTGAGTTTTTGGGGAAGGTCTGTCTTGTTTATTATAATTATGGCCCTTTTAGAACCTATAAGATCTATTATTTCCAAATCCTCTTCCGTCAGACCGTCGGAAGCATCCAATACCACTATAATTAAATCCGCCAGATTAAAAAGTTTCTTTGACCTTTCTACACCGATTTTTTCCACAGCATCATCCGTTTCCCTTATTCCCGCAGTATCTATCAGTCTGAGCGGAATACCTTTTATGCTGAAGTGTTCTTCTATTGTATCCCTGGTTGTACCGGGGACATCGGTCACTATGGCTCTGGATTCTCTGACCAGCGCATTAAGAAGCGAGGATTTTCCTACATTGGGTTTCCCCACAATCACCGTGCTCAATCCATCCCTTATTATTTTTCCCGTATGCGAGGTGTCCAATAATTTTTGAATGTTGTCTTTTATTTTTATACTGTCTTTAAGCAGCGCGTCCAATGTTACTTCATCTATATCTTCTTCCGCAAAATCAATTGAAACCTCTATGTGTGCCAGCATCTGCAGCAGTTTTTCTCTAATATCCGAAACCTGTTTTGACAAAGAACCCTCCAATTGGTCCAGCGCCACATCAAACCCTTTTTCCGTCTTTGCACCGATCAAATCCATTATTGCCTCAGCCTGTGCCAAGTCAATTCTTCCGTTTAAAAATGCCCTTTTTGTAAATTCTCCCGGATCTGCCATTCTGGCTCCGGATCTTAACACCAATTCCAATATTTTTTTTACCGATATCATACCCCCGTGGCAATTTATTTCAACCACATCTTCCCTTGTGTATGTACCCGGTGCCTTCATATATGAAACCAGTACCTCATCTATTTTTTCCCCGTCATCAGGGTCTATTATGTAGCCGTAAGTAATCCTTCTCGGCTCATATAAACTCAGTTTTTTGTTTTTCTTGGATATAAAAATTTTATCTATTATTTCCATCGATTTTTCCCCGCTAATTCTAACTATTCCTATACCCGCTTCTCCCGGGGCAGTAGCAATGGCGGCAATAGTATCATCTAAAAACACAATTTTCATCCCCTTAAACAATTGTTCAAGTTATTGTTAAAATATCCTTACCGGTGTTATGTATGCAGTTCCAACATTTCACGTATGGGTGTTATTCTCCTTACTATAAAATTTTGCATAATAGTAGGCGGTCAGTGACCGCCCCCTGTTTAAAAAATTAAATAATTTTTTATTTTCTTAATGAAATAATGACCTTCCTATAGGGTTCTTCCCCTTCACTATATGTTTGTATAAAAGGATCATTTTGCAAACTGGAGTGAATTATTCTCCTTTCGTAAGGATTCATCGGTTCCAAGGCTATAGTCTTACCAATTTTACGTGCTCTGCTGGCCATTTTGCTTGCCAATCTGATTAATGTGTCTTCCCGTTTTTTTCTGTAGTTTTCAGTATCTACAAACACCTTAATATATCTGTCGCTGTTTTTGTTTACTATTAGATTTAACAAGTATTGTATGGCATCCAATGTCTGGCCTCTCCGTCCGATGACTATACCCATATTTGAACCTTCTATGTTTATTGACAATATATCGTTTTTTTGCTCTATATCCAGAGCAACATCCATTTCCATTACATCGAACAGCTCCCCCAGAAATCTTCTGGCACAATCTTCGGGGCTGTCTAACATGGTCAATCTCACCTTCGCCGGTTTGGATCCTATTATGCCAAAAAGTCCTTTGCTGGGCAGTTCCAATATTTTTACATCTACCCTCTCCCGTTCCGTATTTAACTCTTCTAATCCTGAAGCAATAGCCTCCTCAACTGTTTTCCCCGTTGACTCTAACAACTTCATACTATTTCAAACCCTCCTTTAATTCTACCTGAGGTCTTCCTATTATAAGTTGTTGAACTATCTGAAATGAACTGTTGATTACCCAGTACAGAGCGAGACCTGCCGGAAGCTTTAGTCCCCACCAGAAAATCATAATCGGCATAAAGTACGTCATTATTTTCTGATTTTGATCAGTAGGAACTCCTGTGGACATAGTTACCGAAGATAAAAATGTTGTCACGCCGGCCAATAAAGGTAATCCCCATATATACGGGTCCGGCATCGATAAGTTGGGTATCCATAGGAAACTGGTATTTATAATGTTGTAGGCTGCTTCAGATTCGAAAACATACCTGGCCGGTTCCCTTAAGGCGGCAAATAATCCGACAATAATTGGAATCTGAATCAATAAGGGAAGGCATCCCCCAAGGGGACTTATGTTATGTTTTTGGTACAATTCTAAAACCTTCATATTCAATTGTTCTTTGTCATTTTCATATTTTTCCTGCAATCTCTTTAACTCAGGTTGTATTTTATTTATTTCCCTTACCGATTTGGTTTGTTTTGATGTTAAAGGGATAGTCAATACCTTTACTATTACGGTAAACAATACAACGGACAGGCCGTAGTTGTTTGTCAGGTCAAATATCAGTTTCAATAGTGCACCCATTGGTCTAGCTAATACGTTCAAAATCAAAACCCCCAATACATGTTAGTATTTATTCAATAGGATCATATCCTCCAGGGTGAAAGGGATGGCATTTTAAAATTCTCCTTAAAGTCAGATAACTTCCCTTGAAAACACCATATTTTTCATAAGCAAGTAAACTGTATTGCGAA
>CAYOQX010000119.1:0-5494 GCA_964406195.1 uncultured Alkaliphilus sp.
GCAGGCATAATAGCCACCCATTTTGTATTTGGATTTATAGAGGGTATATATGACATAGTAAATTCATCGGAAGATATAGGAAAGTGGGCGGCCCTTGCGAGTCTTATAAGTCACAGCGTTTTTGGGGCTGTGGTTCATTTTACGATAAAAGCGGGCTATTCAATTTACTGGGGGATATTTTTTGCCTGGTTATTTCATAGTGGCTGGAATTTATATATAACAAAACTATTAAAATATTAGTGAGTGGACAGCAGAGTCCACTCCTGTTTTGCCTAGGAAAAACATCCTAGGCTACAAGTGTTTCAAATATTTAATGACATTTGGGAAGTGATAAAAAATGAGCAGGAAATTGTTGCTTGAACCTATGAAAAATTCCACAGATTATATACAACTTATGGATAACATTAAAAAAGAAAAAACCCCTATAGCATTGTATGGTCTCAATGAAACACAAAAATCACATATTATATATGGAATTTATAATCATTCTAAGGAGCAGGTTTGTGTAATAGCACATAACGATATGGAGGCCGGACAGATACACGAGGATTTGAAATTTTATACGGCAAACGAGACCTTTTTGTTCCCTGCAAAAGACATGGTATTTTACGATATGGAAGCAATGAGCCACGGTGTAGAGGAAAAGAGGGCGGAAGCGGCAGCAAAACTTATAGAAAAAGAAAACTGTATTGTTGTCACATCGATAGAAGCACTCCTACAACAGATATTGCCTCCCGATTTGTATACCGAAAACCGAATAGATTTTGAAATAGGAAAAACAGTAGACCTGGCTGATGTGATAGAAACCTTTGTTTCCCAAGGATATGACAGGACGGATATGGTGGATGAGAGGGGACAGTTCAGTATAAGGGGGGATATAATAGATATTTTTCCAACCTTTTCGGAAGTGCCGTTCAGAATAGAATTATTTGGTGATGAGGTGGACTCTATTCGACAGTTTCAGATAGGCACACAGCGTTCTATGGACAGGGTGGATTCTATAAAAATTTATCCTGCGGCAATAAAAAAATTCAATACGGAAAAAATGATTTCCGGGTTGCATACGGATTGTAAATCGATTAGTAAAAAATTAGATGCGAATGCTGAACAGAGTCTCAGGGAGAAATTTGAGGAAATCACGGAAAAACTGAGGGAATTCGACGGTCACGGGGATATAGAAAGGTTTTTGCCCTATATATACGAAAACCCAAGTACGCTTTTAGATTATTTTGATAAAAATGCTATTTTGATATTGGATGATCCAAATCGTTTGAAGGAAAGATCCGACAGATTTAGGGATGAATTCAATCAAAATTTTAATGTCCTTATAGAAAGAGGGGAAGTATTTCCAAAGCAAAGGGATTTAGTACTGGACCATAATGAAATAATGGAACAAATTCAAAGTCACAGATTGGTCATGCTGAGTCTATTGCCTAAAACCATCAAGAATTTTTCAATAAAGGAGATTATCAATTTTGATACAAGAGCCATGCAGTCTTTTAACGGAAGGATGGAGCTTTTAACAGAGGAGATAAAACGACTGCAGTATAGGGGTTATAGAATAGTCTTGGTCCCGGGTACGGAAAAGAGGGCCAAGAGATTGTCGGAGGTTTTGAAGGATCATGAGATAAATGCAAGGGTTGTTTCAGCTGCCGAAACTAATTTAGGTACCGGAGAGGTAGTTATAATTAACGGTAATCTGCGCAGGGGTTTTGAGTACGTAAAGAACAAATATGCACTTATAACCGGCTTTGAAATCTACGGTATTCATAAACAACAACGGAAAACCGTTAAAAGAGAAGGGGCCTCCATGATAAAATCCTTTGTGGATTTGAGCATAGGGGATTATGTAGTGCATGAGGGCCACGGCATAGGAAAATATACGGGGATAGAGGAACTGGAAATAGGAGGGGCAAAAAAGGAGTATTTTAAAATAGCCTACCTGGGAGAAGATTTTTTATATGTTCCTACAGACCAAATGGATATAATACAAAAATATATGGGCAGTGAAGGCATACCCCCGAAATTAAACAAACTGGGCAGTGTTGAGTGGGCAAAGACAAAGGCAAGGACAAGAAAATCAATAGAAGATATGGCGGAGGACCTTTTGGAGCTTTATGCGGAAAGGGAAAAAACAAAGGGATTTAAATTCAGCAAGGATACTGATTGGCAAAAACAATTTGAAGATTTATTTCCTTATGTTGAAACGCCGGACCAGTTGAGATGCATAGATGAAATAAAACAGGATATGGAAAAAAGCAGAACCATGGATAGGTTACTGTGCGGTGATGTAGGGTATGGCAAAACGGAGGTGGCTGTACGGGCAGCCTTTAAAGCGGTTGTGGATAATAAACAGGTAGCATTTCTGGTACCTACAACAATTTTAGCCCAACAGCATTACAATACATTTAAACAGAGATTTTCGGGATTTCCCGTTAATATAGAAATGCTTAGCCGGTTTAAAACCCCGGGAGAGCAGGAACGGATTTTAGAAGAAATGAGAACCGGCAATATAGATATAGTTATCGGAACTCACAGACTGTTGTCTAAGGATGTGCAATTTAGGGATTTGGGGCTGCTTGTAGTAGACGAAGAACAAAGATTCGGTGTAAAGAGCAAGGAAACCCTAAAACAGTTGAAAAAAACTGTGGATGTATTAACATTAACAGCAACACCCATACCGAGAACCTTGCATATGTCTATGACCGGCATAAGAGATGTAAGTGTTATAGAAGAACCCCCCGATGAAAGATTCCCCGTCCAAACCTATGTTTTAGCTTATAATGAAGCTGTTGTTATAGATGCCGTCACAAGGGAGATATCCAGGGGTGGACAGGTATACTATGTATATAACAGGGTACAAAACATTCATAAAATAG
This sequence comes from uncultured Alkaliphilus sp., assembly GCA_964406195.1. Lineage (GTDB taxonomy): Bacteria > Bacillota > Clostridia > Peptostreptococcales > Natronincolaceae > JAAZJW01. The sequence goes on from CAYOQX010000119.1 coordinate 2,880, forward strand.
CCAACCGTTTGGCACGACTGGTGCCGCAAAGCAGAATTGCAATAGCACATGGACGGATGTCCGAGAGACAGCTGGAAAGAATAATGCTGGACTATATGGACGGAAAATATGATGTGCTGGTCAGTACAACAATTATCGAAACGGGAATGGATATATCCAATGTAAATACCATAATAATACTTGATGCGGACAAATTGGGATTAGCCCAACTGTACCAACTGCGGGGCAGGGTAGGCAGGTCCCACAGACAAGGTTATGCTTATCTGATGTATCAGAAAAACAAAATCCTTTCCGAAGTAGCGGAAAGAAGGCTCAAAACCATTAAGGAATTTACCGAGTTCGGGTCCGGGTTCAAAATTGCAATGCGGGACTTGGAAATAAGGGGGGCCGGCAACCTCCTCGGCGGTGAACAGCATGGACACATGGCAGCAGTAGGTTACGACCTGTATGTAAAGCTCCTGGAAGAAACTATGAAACAATTAAAAGGGGAGCATGTTGAGAAACTTGAGGACACGGTTATTGAAATTAATGTGGATGCTTATATTCCGGAAAAATATATCAAAAATCAAGGTCATAAAATAGAAATATATAAAAAAATCGCCTCGATACGCGGCGAGGACGATATGCGTAAAATAGAAGATGAAATCAAGGAACGTTTCGGAAAAATACCCTCGAGTGTAAGAAATCTGCTTCTGATTTCACATATAAAATCCGTTGCAAAACGCCTGAAAACAAAAGCTATTACTCAAAACGGGGGAAATATCCGCATCCAATTTAAGGATGATTCAATGATAGATGCGGAAAAAATAAGCGATATACTCCATCAATACAGTGGGAAAATAACATTTAATGCGGCCTCGGAGCCTTATCTTACCTATAAAACATCTGCGGAAAACGAAATGCTGACGGAGCTGAAAAATATTTTAGAAAAATTATAGTGTTTCCAATTTAACATAAATTAGTTATAATAAGGTATAGTATTGTGAAAAGACAGGGGAGATTAAAATTATGAAATTAAATACACGAAACAAACGGATAGGATTGGTTGCCGGAATCCTGGTTTTGGCCGTATTAATAATAGGTGTCATAAAAATATGGCCGAGTATTGGATTAAAAGAGGGAGTGGTGGCTACCGTCAACGGCAAAGAAATCTCGGAAGATGAATACAATAAATTACTGGACTATTGCCTGTCGGGGCTTCGCGTTAAGCATAACCTGGAAGATGATGAACTGAACAAAGATATAGGCGGGGGTATGACCTTTTTGGATTCTTTGAAATCGGACATACTGGAAGCACTGATTGAAAATGAAATTATTGCCGAAGAAGCACTCAAAAATGATATTGAGGTAGATGAAGCGGAAATTCAGGAATTATACGAGGAAAGCTATGTAAAACCAATGGAAGAGGATGAAGATTACAAAAAAATAATTGAAGAGAGTAAAATCGATGAAGATTTTATGAAAAACCAAACAAAAAAGGTATTACTAGGCCATAAGTATAGAGAATTTTATCTGGATAAAACAAAAATAACCGATGAAACCGCCAGAACTTTTTATAACGAAAACAATGAAATGTTCCACATGGAACAGGTAAAAGCAAAACATATTTTGGTAGAAGAAGAACAAACGGCAAAGGATATTATTGAGAAATTAGAAAATGGGGAAGATTTTGAGGAACTTGCAAAAAAACATTCCATAGAGCCCGAGGCGGAAGAGACCGGAGGGGATTTAGGCTATTTTTCACAGAATGCAGACCTTGTACCGGAGTTTAAAGAGGCAGCTTTTGCCCTGGAAGTAGGGAAGATAAGCCGGCCGGTAAAGACTGAATTCGGGTACCATGTAATAGTAGTGGACGATAAAAAAGATGAAACCATCAAATTTGAGGATGCCAAAGAAAGCATTAAACATTCACTCAAAGAATCGGATTTTCAAAATCATATGGGTGAGGTTTTTGAGAACGCAAAGGTAGTTAAAAGGGACAACCTATAAAAATTTGATGAATAAAAAACCACTAATGGTAAAATAATAATACCACCATAATATATAATATGTTTTATTTAAACTTAGGAGGGAAAAGGGTGAAAGCAACAGGAATAGTAAGAAGGATAGACGATCTAGGTCGAGTAGTTATTCCCAAAGAGATTAGAAGAACCCTTAGAATCAGAGAAGGGGACCCTTTAGAAATTTTTACGGGAAGAGACGGTGAGATAATTTTAAAAAAATATTCTCCAATAGGAGAATTAGGTGAATTTGCTACTGAGTACGCTGAATCCCTTCATGAAGCATTACATCATCAGGCAATAATAACTGACAGAGACACTATTATAGCTGTATCGGGCGGTTCTAAAAAAGACTACCTGGAGAAAAAGGTAAGTCAGCCTTTGGAGAAAATTATGGAGGATAGAGAAGCCATAATTTCAAATGAAGGAGATGAAATGAGAACCATTGCCATAGATGAGAGTGATGCAAAACAATATACGGCACAAGTCATTGCACCGATTGTTACCCATGGAGATCCTATAGGTGCGATTATACTGAATTCCAGAGAATCAGGAGTGACTATGGGAGAAGTTGAACATAAAATAGCTACAACGGCTGCAGCCTTTCTGGCAAAA
>CAYOQX010000120.1:0-5411 GCA_964406195.1 uncultured Alkaliphilus sp.
ATTTGAAACCCCTGAAATTAAGGGCTTACTTATCTTAAACAGTATAGACATAGGCGGTGACCCGAGATTAGATAAAATAAATTATTGGATTAATCCCGATGTCCTGTATATCGAAGTGCAATAGGGACGGTTCCTGGCGCACCGGTTTCTAGGGTGCAATAGGGACGGTTCCTGGCGCACCGGTTTCTAGTGCAGTAGGGACGGTTCCTGGTGCACCGGTTTCAAAGCATCCTCGATGTTTTTCTCGGAATTCGCAAGGGCGGTTCCCGGCATATCTGTTCCGGTACATCCGCTTCGGATCCCGGTGTACCTGGCACTGGGTATGAAGACCCCAAGTGCGTTTATCCCGAAAGTGTGGAAGCAAAAAGAACCGTCCCCTGTGCTTCCCTTATGCTTTTCGAAAAGCAAAAAGAACCGTCCCCTGTGCTTCTTTCAAAATAGTTTGTGTTTTTAAGAAACAAAATTCTCTATTCCGACGGGGATTAAAACGGAACCCAACCCACGATCCGGAATGGAGAATTTTTATTATATATACGCTACATACTATACAGGTTTTTCAGCTTCGAACATACTTCCTTTTTGGATTGGATTTTCTTTTGCAGTTATATGATACGGCTCAATCCGGTAGACCTGCACAGGGCCGCCAAAAACCCCTGAACGGTGTTTGTCTATGTATTGCTTGGATAAGGGTTGGCTATAAAAATCAGGCATGTACTTGTCAACTATTTTCTGCAGCACTTGTGTAGATTTATCCAGATCGGTGATGGACTCCGCCTCACCAAAAATCATCACACTCATATATGCTGTATCCGCCTCTGCGGGTACCGGGTCTACAACAGTCCCGTATTTCTCACAAACTGTGAAACAGACCTTAGGGTTAGCATCTATAACCTGATTTCGCCTGCCCCCCGTAGCCCCGTGAAAATAAATCTTTCCGTCCTCCCAGACGAAATTGAGCGGGACAACATACGGTGAATCATTATCAACCATCCCCAGATGCCCGACTCGGGCCCTCTGCAGGAACTCATCAATCTTATTTTTATCTGATACTCTTCTTGATTCGTAACGCACTTCATCCATTTTATTCGCCTCCCGTCATATTAGGATATAACAAGAACTATCAACATTGTTAATATATTACTATAACAAGCTCACATTTACTATAGCATGTCCGTGTTTATTTGCCAAAGGTGCAGTAGGTGCAGTAGGGACGGTTCCTAGGGTGAAGGTGCAGTAGGGACGGTTCCTAGCGCACTGGGTGCAATGGGGACGGTTCTTGGCGCACTGGTTTGGTGCAGTAGGGACGGTTCTTAGCGCATCAGTTTTAAAGTATCCCCGATGTTTTTCTCGGAATTCAGAAGGACGGTTCCCGACGTACCTGTTCCGGTACATCCGCTTCGGTTCCCGGTGTACCTGGCAATGGGTACGAAGACCCCAAGTGCGTTTATCCCGAAAGTACGGAAGCAAAAAGAACCGTCCCCTGTGCTTTTCTGTGCTTCTCGAAAAGCAAAAAGAACCGTCCCCGGTGCTTATTGGGGGTTTCCTCTTTTGTTTTTTTGGTATATAATATATAATTTAACATAACATTTAATTTAACATAACATCGATAATTTGAGGGGAAGTTTTTATGAGAATAACAAATTTTGAAGGTCCGGGTTTATATGATGCAGATTTATGGATAAGAAATAATAAGGATGTAGTTAATGCTAGTATAGTTAAAGAAGTTTTGAAGACTGTTAATATAGCTTTTGTTGCTGAGGGGTTAAATAGGATCCAAAGCACATTATTATGTGAGCTGAAGGATTCATATGTTCAGCAGAGTCAGAGGTATGTATCTATGGATAAATCATTTTATAAAATTCCTCTGTTAAATAAAACTGATAATGAGAAAGCAGAAGAATTAGTGGAGAAAGCCTTTGATTTATACGGTAGAATGTCCGAATTGAAGGATACCGGGGTTAAAGGAAGGCCGAAAGCGGAAAACTATAAGTATAGAATACCTATAGAGGATGCACGGTATATTTTACCCCTCGTTGTAAGGACTAATATGTCGATTGCAATGTCAGGGGACAAACTCTACGATTTATTTTTGTTGATAAATGACAGAAAGTATTTTAATCTATTCGATGATTTTAGGGAAGAAATTACCGATTATTTACCTGATACACTGTTGCAACATTTACCCGCATATTATGACAGCAGTGAGCAATATCGGGTCGCCGAACAATTTTATAGCAGAAATATGAAAAAGATAGACGAAGAAAATAATATGGTGTATATAAACGGGTTTGAAAATTTGGATTTGAATGTGGGATTGGGGGCCTTGACGAGTACTTCAGCTAAAGCCCCGTCCGATATTTTAATAAAATGGGGAAACGAAGCTGGAAACAAGTCTAAGGATTGGAAAGCCGGTGCCGAAGATGGGGCTGAAGATTGGAAAGCCGGTGCCGAAGATGGGGCTGAAGATTGGAAAGCCGATGCCGAAGATGGGGCTGAAGGTATTGATGAAAAAGCAAGAGGGGTAGTCGAAAGAGTTTTAGGATACGGGCACGACAGTATCGCGGAGCAGGCTAGGACAACATTCGGTATGATGTGCAGTATGGTTACATATCATCAGCAGATCAGGCATAGATTATCCCAAAACCACAGAGAAGATATTTTCAATATAATTAAGGATACCGAACGTAATATTATCATACCGCCGAGTATTAAGGAATCAAAATTTCGGCGGGAATTTGTGGAACTGGCCAATGAATTCAAGGATTTCAGATTGCATGTAATGGAAGAATACGAGGAAGACAAATCCCTGCCATTCATACTTAACTGCGATCAAATAAAATTGATAATTTCGACAAATGCCAGAGCGGACAGTAAAATGCTGGCCGACAGAATATGCTTTAATGCGCAGTGGGAAATAAGAGATTTGTCTATGAAAAAATTAAAGGCACTGAGAAATTTGTCTGAAATATTATATGAGTCCGCCTTGCCCGCCTGCGTAAAAGGCGAATGTAGGGAAGGAAAATTAAGCTGCGGAAGGCATCACGAGATGAAAAAGATGTTTAAATAGATTGCAGAAGACAGCACGAGATGAAAAAGATGTTTAATAACAAGTAAATTACTTAGAGAGAAGGCGGTATTGATGGATAAAATAGAAGGACGGAATCCGGTCATGGAAGCCCTGAAATCCGGCCGTGAGATAGACAGAATTGTGGTCGCTAAAGGGACAAGAGGGGGTTCTTTGATTAAAATACTGGCAAAGGCCAGGGATAAGGGTATTCCCGTCCAACATGTAGACAGACAGGGAATAGACAGAATGTCCCAATCAAATGCACATCAGGGAGTTATTGCATTTGTGGCGGCATACAGGTATGTGCACTTCGAGGACATCATTGAAAGTGCAAAGAATCAGGGGAGGGATCCCTTTGTTATAATTTTGGATGAGATAATGGACCCTCATAACCTGGGTTCTATTATGAGAACGGCCAATGCAGTGGGTGCGGACGGTATCATTATTCCCAAGAGGCGTTCCGTGGGTCTGACAACGACGGTTGCGAGGACCTCTGCAGGCGCTATCGAATATATGCCGGTTGCCAGGGTTACCAATATAGCCCAAACCATGGACCTTCTGAAGGAGATGGGGCTGTGGATTGCAGGGGCGCATATGGAGGAATCCGAAGAATACTATAATGTTGATTTGACAGGGCCTATCGCATTGGTTATAGGCAGCGAAGGCCTGGGAATTTCAAGGTTGATAAAGGAAAAGTGCGACTTCCTGGTCAGGCTTCCAATGGTGGGAGAAATGCCGTCCTTGAATGCTTCGGTGGCGGCGGCGGTTCTAATGTATGAGGTATTCAGACAAAGAGTAAGAAAAAAATAGTTAGGTGTGGTGGGTATGTGGAATGGATATTTAATATTAGACGGTTACAATGTCATCAATCTTTGGCCCAGATTAAAATCCCTGATGAGCCACAGCCTGGAATTGGCCAGGGATGAGCTTATTAATATAATGGCTGAATTCAGGGCGTTTAAGGGTATAAATGTTGTTATCGTTTTTGATGCGCATTTGAAAAAGGGAAATACAGGAGTCAGTGAAGAGATAAACGGGGTTGAGGTGGTGTTCACCAAGGAGTGTGAAACCGCCGATTGTTATATAGAAAAACTTACAATTGAATTGCTCAAAAATCATAATGTGGCGGTTGTGACCAATGATAAAACAGAACAGCAAATGATTTTGGGAAGCGGCGCTATCAGAATTCCCGTCAGGGAAATGATTGGGGAATTCAAGCAAATGAAAAACAAGATAAATGCTGAAATAAGGGTGAGGGGAATACAAAAAAACACATTAAGCGACATGATAGACAATTCTATTCTGGAAAGGCTTGAAAGGTTCAGGTGTAGACGATGAAACAGCTTGACTTAACATAATCTGTTAAGTTATAATGAAAACATGAAAAACTCAGACTTCTACTAAAATACTGGAGGCGGTAGGTTTGAACGCTAGTGTAGCAAAAGAAGCTATTGGAAGTTACAAGTTAACGGATGAGGCAATAGTTGAAATTGCTAGGGATGGTGACACGGCCGCCCTGGAATACCTGATAAGAAAGTATAAGAATTTTGTACGTGCCAAGGCCAGGTCATATTTTTTAATTGGTGGTGATAGAGAAGACATAGTGCAGGAAGGCATGATAGGATTATATAAAGCAATCCGTGATTACAGATCGGACAGGCTGGCATCCTTTAGAGCTTTTGCTGAACTGTGTGTTACGCGTCAAATAATAACGGCTATCAAAACTGCCACCAGGCAAAAACATATTCCCCTGAATTCATATATATCGTTAAATAAACCTATTTATGATGAGGATTCGGACAGAACATTGCTTGATGTGATTGCGGGACATAAAATTACAGATCCTGAAGAATTAATAATATCGAGGGAGGAACTTGCACACATAGAGAAAAAGATAGGTGAAATCCTGAGTGATTTGGAATGGGACGTGCTTACCCTTTATTTACAGGGAAGGTCCTACCAGGATATTGCTTATCATTTGGACAGGCATGTAAAATCCATAGATAATGCATTACAGAGGGTGAAAAGAAAGCTGGAAAAGTATCTGGAAGAAAGAGACGAGGCCTATGCATAACCGGGTTGACAATACTACATTATAAATAATAGAATATTAATTAAATATATAATACAATTTTGAATAAAAGGACATAAAAAACATATTGAATAAAAGACAATAATAATGACAATAAAGAGGCAACTAAGAGGACATAAAAAAACATAGTAAGCCTTTTGAATAAGGAGGGATTTTTCTAATGGCCAGAGAAAAGTTTGAAAGAACGAAACCGCATGTTAATCTCGGAACAATAGGTCACGTAGACCACGGTAAGACAACACTTACGGCGGC
>CAYOQX010000121.1:0-5382 GCA_964406195.1 uncultured Alkaliphilus sp.
GCTGCATGGGGTGTGGTATATCTTTGTTCTTCAATTTGGACTTATTTTATAATGTCATCAAGTTTTTCTCAATATGTCGGTTTAATTAATTCTATTATTCCTGCATTTATGGGGATTTTTACCTTGTGGTTCCAAAAATGGTATCCTGCACAAAGAGCAAAAGGATAGGGGGATTAATGGACCCTTTGTATGTTTTCCTGCCACCTGCCCTTTTTGTACACTATAAATCCGACCAGGTCCGCTAAAATCCAGCCTATAGGTATGGACCACCAAATACCCTTGGCTCCAATAATCGGAATTGATGAAAGTATATATGCCATTGCTACACGGGTGCCGAGGGATATTACAGTTAATACAATGGACATATTTAAACTGCCTATACCCCTGAAGAAACCGTAAAACATAAACAGGAACCCTATTAAGGTGTAAAATATTCCGACTATAGATAAATATTCCACCCCTGTCTGTATTACCTTTATTTCTTCAGCGCTTACAAATACTTTCATAAAGTGTTCCGACATAAATATTATAGTAAAGGATAAAACAATACAGAAAATAATAATTATTTTAACAGCGGAACTTACCCCCTGTTTTATTCTGTCTACTTGACCACTTCCTACATTTTGGGCTACATAGGTGGAAAATGCATTGCCAAAATCCTGTACGGGAAGGTATGCAAGGGAATCAACCTTGACGGCTGCCGTATATGCTGCTATTACATCCGCGCCGAAAGTATTGACTATGCCCTGTACCCCGACCATCCCTATGGCCATTATAGACTGTTGCATAGATGAAAGTACGCTGTATTTTGCTATGTTTGGAAATAATGCTGTGTCGAATACAAATTGTTCTCTTTTGATCCGTATTAAATCCACCTTTGAAATCACATATATTAAACCTAAAATTGAGGCAACGGCCTGGGCGATAACAGTTGCATAGGCCACTCCCGCAATACCCATATTGAAATTTATTACAAACACAAGGTCCAGTATAATATTTAAAACACTTGCTATTATTAAAAAATACAATGGGGTTTTCGAGTCCCCTATTGCCCTTAGAAGCGCTGCCACCGCATTGAATAATGATACAAATATTAGCCCGGCGAAAACAATTTTAATATATATGGCTGATTGATCCAGTATTTCCGACGGGGTTTTAATTAAAACCAAAAGCGGTTTTGCAAACAAAAACGTTACAACCGATAAAAATATGGTTATTATTAGTATAAAAATAGCGGATGTTGAAATTGCCCGCCTTAAATTTCTGTGATTTTCAGCTCCGTAATATTGGGAAATAACTACGGAACTGCCCATACACAGCCCGATTATAAGCAATGTGATAAAATTTATAAGTGAAAAAGATGTACCTACGGCGGCCAATGCATTTTTACCCACAAATCTGCCTACTACTATAGAATCCACCATATTATATAACTGCTGGAATACATTACCAACAAGCATGGGTAGGGCAAATTTTAACATTAACTTTGTCGGATTCCCTTTTCTCATGTCCAGTGCCACAATATCAACCTCCTCTGCATTGAAGTATCAAGATTGATGTATGCTTCGTACATTTTTTATGTTTTTGTTCTTTCTATACCTTAAAATAACAATTAACATGCTGTGTTCTTGTGTTTGCAATAATACAATGATAGCATAATTACACGTATATGAATAATATTGATTAAGTTTGATTTATATATGTTTTTCATATATCAAAGGAGGATATGCCTATGGATATCAGACAATTACGCTATTTTATTGCAATTGCGGAAGAAAAGCAAATCACCGCTGCGGCAAAACGACTTCACATGACTCAGCCGCCCCTCAGCCAACAACTGAGCATGATGGAAAAAGAATTGGGTGTTAAGTTGGTTAATCGTGCAGGAAGGTATTTAGAGCTGACCCACTCAGGCAAGGCCTTATATAGAAATGCACTGGAAATAGTCAATCTTATGGAGGAATCGAATATTGAAGTCAGGGAAATAGGGATGGGAGTAAGGGGTAAACTGCTGATTGGTGTGAATACACTTTCATGTTATGGATTATCTCATTTGCTTTGCACCTTTCAGAAAAAATATCCTTATGTATCTTATAAAATCCAACAAAATGAATCCGGACAATTATGTGAGTTGTTAAAAAACCGGAAAATAGAAATAGCTATTGCGCGATATCCGGCCAATTTAGAGGATTTCTCCGTATTTAATTTTAAATCTGAACCTTTTTATTTTGTAACATCCGATAAATCCGTGCTGTCCCGTAAAAAAGTATGCCATGAACAGATTAAAGATTATCCGCTGGTATTGCCCAGCACGAAAGGGTTGGGACTTTATAATGTAATTTTGGAATGGCTCTCATCCTATAATTTAAATGAAAACATAATATGTGAATGTTCGGACATTTTGGTTTTGTTAGAACTCGTAGCACTGGATTTTGGCGCTACCATCATTCCAAAATCCGTGCTTAAAATGCACAAAGGTTATAACATACAAGCCTATGAAATTGACAATAATAACTTTACTGCATCCTCATGTTTAATTTGGTTAAGGGATCATTATTTATCCAAAGCGGCCCAAAATTTTATCCAACTTTTCAAGGCGAATAATAGTTGAAATCCTGTCCTTATCGTTTCCGACTACGGAGCCGATAACCCATAGGCCTTATGGAAACCGACGATTTATCAGTCCGGGGAATCGGTTCCCACTTTTTATGTCCTGATTATGTCCTGCATTTAAAGGGGTTTTTTGGTATAATTAAATTTAAGTAATGAAGGCTTGGAATTTGATACAAAGACCGATGGGAGAATTCCGAGTTTTTTGTGAAATTGATTAAATAATATTATGCTGGGAGCGATTTAAATTGCCAAATAGTATTCGTTTTATACATACAGGGGATTTGCATTTGGGCAGTCCGCTCAAGGCGATAGGCGGGATTTCGAAGAAACTGCGAAAATCCCTACTGGAAAGTACCTATACCGCCATTAGAAATATTGTAGATGCGGCCCTTGAACACAGTGTGGATTTTGTCCTGATGTGCGGGGATATCTATGACAATGAAACCCGTTCCGTAAGGGGGAACCGTTTTCTTGCGGAACAGATGAAAAGACTGGACGACAGGGATATCCCGGTTTTCATTATTTACGGTAATCACGACCCGATCGGTGAAAATATAGATTTCTTCGATTTTCCGAATAATGTCAGGATTCTGGGAGACGAAGCGGTAGAAATGTGTGAAGTTGCCGATAAATCCGGAAAAACACGGGTTAGAGTGCTTGGACAATCCTACAGCACCCCTGCGGAGTCTAAAAAAATACATCTGAATTATAACCCTCCGTCCGATGATCTGATAAATATTGCCATGCTGCATACCGGATTAGACCCGGGACCCAACACATATGTACCCTGCTCGCGGAAAGAATTAAAAAATCAACCGGACATAGACTATTGGGCCTTGGGACACATTCATTCACCTACAATAATAAATGACAGCAACCCGGTCATTGCATATTCGGGTATCCCCCAAGGGAGGGATGTAGGAGAGGTCGGATTAAAAGGATGTTTTTTAGTACAGGTTGAATCCTCCGACTCAATTAGGCCTCAATTCATACCTACTTCCCCGGTTGTTTGGCTTGTACATAAATTATCGATAGATTCATACCCGGATTTAGATAATATAAATGACCTGGCAGACCTGCTGGCGGAACAAGGTCGGGAAATTATCGATACCGCCCCCGATTTTCCTTTTGAATGCCCGGTTAATAATGATTTTAAACCCGATGGCTACATAGTTCGGTGGGAAATCAGCGGCAGAGGAAATATACACAAAGACCTGATTTCCGGCAGGGAACCTGAAATTGCGGAAGAGCTTGAGGAAATCCTGAACCAACGTCTGTCATCTATGAAACCTTTTCTGTGGACCGAGGAAGTCAAATTGCGTACAAGTTCACCTATACCGGATTTGGAACTTCTGTTAAAGCGGGACGAAACTTTAAAAACCCTTCATACAATAAAACAAAGAATTCAAAAGGATGAAAAATTCAAGAAAAAAGCCATTTCAGCCATGGGTAAAATATGGTACGAGCCCAGAAGACAGGACGATTTAAGGGATGATACATTCCCTGCAACCGATGAGAAATTTGATTCTCTCCTTGAAGATGCATTTAACCTGGCTGTGGAAAGAATTGCAAAGGAGCGTGAAAATTATTGAAGCTGCAGAGGATTAGTTTTAAAAATTTTGGAATAATCAGAGACCAGGTGATGGAGGATATCCATCCCGGGCTTGTGATAATTGCAGGACCTAACCGGGCCGGAAAAACAACATTGATGACCGCACTCCGCTATTTAGGATACGGCCTGCCTAAAACGGATATTATTCCTTCCCCTATGGCCGGCCAACATGACTATAATGCGGATGTGGAACTACCGGATCAGAGTTGCTATAATATACATATTTTGGGGAACAGCAAACCCAAGGTTTCGCTTATTAACGGCCAACGTGATATGGAAGTCGGGGAAATCTTTAATAATTTGGACGAGCTTACATACAGACAGGTATTTACCATCAGTCTGGATGAACTTAAGCAAATTCCTAAAAATCTGAGCACCAAGGAAGAAAAATATCTGCAGGTGGCCCTGTTGGGGGGAGGATGGGTCGATGCCCTCCACCTAACAAAATTCAAAGAGGAATTCAGGAAAAAAGCGGAGGATATCGGAGCAACAAGGGGAGACAAAAATGTAAAAAAATTTAAACCCTATACGAAAGAAATTAGGGAAGGAATTGATGAAAGAAACGAGGCCAATGAGCAATTAGAAGCCTATCTTACAAAAAAACGGGAATTAACAGAATTAAAAAATGAAACAATCCCTCTGACAGAAAATAAAATTAAAAGTCTGCAAACAGAACTGGAGACCCTGGAGATTATCAGAGACCATTATGACAGATATGAAAAAATGCTCCTCCTCGGGGAAAACTTGAAACAAAACCACCGTCTATTATCCGACTATCCTGAAAACGGTTTTAACGAGGGTACACGGCTTAAGAAGGAATATGATGATTGTGTAGATAAATATAAACAATCTTTTAAGAAATATTCCGATGTTACTGAAACAGATGACCTGAGTATGTTTTTGGAACAAAAAGACACATTGATTAACTATCAGCGAAATCTTTCAGGGTGGAAAGAAAAGGTTTTATGCTATCAGAAAGATAAGCAAGACCATATTGATGAAGAAAAAATATTAAAACAAAAATTAGTGCAATTAAATGCAAAGTGGGATGAGAACCTTTCCATATTGGACGATATTACAGCTGATACCATAAACAAAGAGAACCTGCGGGAAACCGTTGATAAATACAGGGAAACTGAAAGAAAATTAGAACAGGT
>CAYOQX010000122.1:0-5381 GCA_964406195.1 uncultured Alkaliphilus sp.
AACCCCCGACTGGGCGTCAGCAGCCAGAACTAAGAACTTCATCGATGTGCCCTTTAACGGATTTTTAGCCCCGTCTTTAAGGTCAAATTAATTGACTAGAATACTGCATCACTGTAAGTTAAGTATAGCTATTATAGCATATAAGTTTAACCTTATCAAATAATTAAATTAACTATTATTATTTCTGAAATAATACCTGCAAGTACCTAATAAAAACATTATAAACCAACACTCCATATCTTGCCAAATTAGGATTCTTATCTCGCCAGGTTAGAATTCTCTGCTTACGAGATAATCATTCAGTTCCAAGAGAAAGTCTGCCTTACCTCCATACCGACTGAGTATTGAATTTGCATTGTCGGCCAATTCCTTTACATGAGCAACAGATGCCTCCAATCCAAACAGGGCGGGATATGTTGACTTATGTTTATCAATATCGCTTCCGACACTTTTTCCCAGTTTATCCTCATCCCCTGTAATGTCCAGTATGTCATCCCTGATTTGGAAAGCAAGGCCTAAATTCAAACCTACCCGCTCCATGCATTTTATGTCCTCTTCCGGGGCTTCACCAATAATAGATCCTACCTTCAAAGCAGCGGTAATCAAGGCTGCCGTCTTATTCAAATGAATATACTTCAAGGTTTTTTTGTCTATGGTCCTATTTTCGTTTTCCAAATCGGCTACCTGGCCCGCAATCATTCCGCCGATTCCGGCAGCATTGGCTATTTCTTTGATACCCCTTACATGCAAGTCGGAATCCTTTTGTTTAAAAGCATTGTCCAGCATAATCTCAAAGGAATAGTTAAGCAGGGCATCTCCTGCAAGAACCGCAATCCCTTCGCCAAACACCTTATGATTGGTCAATTTACCCCTTCTATAGTCGTCATTATCCATGGACGGTAAATCATCATGAATCAAAGAATAGGTATGAATCATTTCCAGTGCACAGGCATACGGTAGAATTTCATCCATATTCTCCCCAAATAGATTATAAGCAGCCAAAGCAAGAACAGGTCTGAGCCTTTTACCACCTGCAAACAGACTGTATTTCATTGATTCTATTAATGTATTATTATGTTGCCCTTCACAATCTAAGTAATTTAAAAGCCCGATATTAACCAACTCAACATAACTGCTTAACTGTTTTTCAAAGTCCATTTACTCTTCATCCTCACATTCAAATGGAACCTGCTCTAATTCGCCATTTTCCTCTATAATCAAGCTGATCTTTTTTTCCGCTTCTTCAAGTTTCTTATTGCATAAACGATAGAGTTTTATTCCCTCCTCAAACATCTTTAATGAATCATCTAAAGATAATTCCTCATTTTCCAATCTATCAACAATCTCCTCTAATTTAACCAATGCTTCTTCAAAATTAGAATTCTCCAAAGGTTTTTTCCCCCTTTATAGCAGTAACCCTGCAATTAATCTCACCATCTATTAGGTCTATGCCTAATATTTCGTTCTTCTCAACTTGAGATATAGATTTAATCACTTCATTATTTTGATCCCTTACTATAGAATACCCCCTGGAAAATATAGATAAGGGACTCAATCCGTTTAATCGTTTACCTAAATATGTCAGATGCTTCTCTCCGGATTCTTTTTTATCTTTTATAGACCTATTGAGCATCTGTATTAATTCGTCTATGTACTGTTGTCTATCATATACATGATCCAAAGGATGTTCTAAAAAATAGCTGCTCTTGGCCAAAGACAGTTTTTGCCGTAATTCATTAAGTTCGGCCCTCATAGAGTATAATAATCTTTCCTTCATAGAATTCATATGAATTTTTATCTCCGCCACGTCAGGGACAACCAGTTCAGCTGCTACGGATGGAGTAGATGCCCTCAAATCAGCAGCAAAATCTGCAATTGTAAAATCCGTTTCATGGCCTACCGCCGATACTATAGGTACATTGCTGTGAAATATAGCTCTAGCCACTTCCTCTTCATTAAAGGCCCATAATTCTTCCATAGAGCCCCCACCCCTACAGACAATTGCAATATCGATATCCGGAAAATCATTGCATAAATCTATAGCGTTGACAATAGACGGGGCTGCGGCCTCACCCTGTACCGTCACAGGAAAAACATACAGTTCCGTTTTAGGAAATCTTCTGGATATAATTGAGATAATATCTCTGATTACCGCTCCGGTGGGTGATGTAATAACAGCAATTTTCTTCGGAATATAAGGAAGCTGTTTTTTGTGCTCAGCATCAAAAATACCCTCCTTTTCCAACCGTTCCTTTAGTTGCTGATAAGCCATATAGAGTTCGCCTAAACCTGCAGGCTCCATATCATTAACATATAACTGATACTGTCCACCGCGCTCATAAATAGATACCTGTCCCCTGCAGATAAGACTCATTCCTTCTTCCGGAACGAACTCCAGCCTCTCACAATCCTGCCTAAACATAACACAATTAATTCTACCGCCCCTATCCTTTAAAGAGAAATACATATGCCCGCTGTTGTGGAGATTATAGTTCGAAATCTCACCCTTTACATGTATATGGGCCAGAATTGGATCACTGACTAAAATCCTTTTTATATATTGGTTTACTTCAGATACGGAAAGGGCTCTAATTTGCATATACACCTTACCTTTCATTATACACTATTAATTGGCATATTTTAATTGATGTTCCCAATTGTTTGCATATCGGATTTTTGTTTATTAGACTCGGTTTTTTATTTTAAATTTGCACTTTTAACATAATTATCCAAAACGCCATTGACAAAGGACGGTGTCTCATTAGAACCATATGTCTTTGCCAATTCAACAGCCTCATTGATCGATACCTCATATGGTATATCATCTATATATAGAATTTCCGATAAGGCAAGTCTCAAAACCGCTAAATCAACATTTGCAATACGATTAAATTTCCACCCCTTGAGACAACCCTCTATAATTTGATCTATTTCCGTCAAATTTTCAGTAGCCTTGGTTAACACATCATAAATATAGCTGTTTTGCCTTTTATTGATTTTTTCTCTTTGAAGGTGATATTTTGTTTTGTTTAAACTGAAATCATTGTTCATATGCATATCAAATAACACCTTCATACTCAGTTCTCTGGCTGATCTTCTGCTCATATTTTCACCTCTGCATGTTTCATAGTATATGCCATCATTATATATTATATATTGTTATATGTAATCAACAATTTTTATAACCTGATATCTCTTCGATTAACACAAATTAACCCCCTATTTCTAGAGGGTTAGTTAAAATATAGCCGTCATTATTATTTTTTTTCTTTTTGTCCCTGCTCACCTTCATCGGGGAAATGCACACCTTGCACATGTATATTTGCCTCATTGACCTTGATACCCGTCATTGTTTCCACGCTTTTTTTGACGCTTTCCTGAATTTCCCAAGCTACGTCGGGAATTTTTGTTCCATATTCAACAATTATATATAGATCTATAACGGCAACTTTTTCTTGTATTTCAACCTTTACTCCCTTAGAGAGGCTGGTTTTGCCAAGCATTTCCGCAATCCCGCCTACAAATCCGCCGCTCATACCGGCCACCCCTTCGACCTCTATGGCAGCTAGTCCTGCAATCGTTGCTACAACATCATCTACAATTTTAATTTCTCCATATTCCAGGTTTTCAGTAATATCCACCATTTCACCCCCTGAATGTCAATTTAGTTAGTCTATTATATCAAATCTAACCACTATTGACAAACAGTTCTACTTCCTTCCCATAATGGTAATGTTGTCCATAACTATGTCCGTCTCCCTTTTTACAATGTCAACTATTTGAGCAACATCCTCCTTTTCCAAATTTTCGCTGCTCACGACCACATTTATAGAATGGTCATTCAGATAGACCACTGCATCATTAAATCCCTTTGCTGTAATCATGTTTTCTATAAATGCCTCTTTTTCCGTGTTTGTAATTGTATTCAATTTGATATTCAGTGCCTCGGTCCGCATTTCTTCATTAGTATTTTGATTATCTATTATATTATTCAGACTGGTTACCATTTCACTTCTTTTTTTATCTCTTTCCAACTTACTTTCAATAAAATATGCACTGCTTTTCATCAGTTTTTTATTTGTAACCGTTTTGGCAATATCTTTATTTGAGGCCTCAACTATTTCCTTCACCTGACTGCTGCCCCTGCTGTCCACAACTATAGCGTTGCTTAATTTACCCTCCCCCTTACCATCATCACCATCTTCAACCTCCTGTGTCGGGCTGTCCTCTGCATTATCCTTTTTTGTAGGGTCCTCGGCTTCTTCCTCACCAAAAACAGCTTTTTCATCCGGCGAATCATCCTGTACACCACTTTCCTCCATCATTGTCATCTCATATTTTTCCAGCTCACTGGAGGTCCCAAGCAGTGCCTGTCGGTTTAAATTGTAATTAGCATAGCATATCAGACCCAACATCAAAACTAAAGAAAATATAGCAAAATTTTTCCTTGCCTTGACCGTAAATTTCATAATATATCCCTCCTGAAATCATTTAACTAACTTATAAGATAAGGATGAACATAGGATTATGTATCAATAGGAATATGCACCATCGGTACCACTGTCAATTTCCCGCATATATTTGAACCCTATCACCCGAAACCTGAAGCACAGTCTTTACTGCATCATAGAGTTGTTTTTTTACCCCCATATTATCCGCCCCTTCCGCTACAACAATCACACCCCTTACTTTTGGTTTTACTTCCTTCAACACAAGGGGTTTGTTCCCGTTGTTATCATTTGAAACAACAATATTTTCAGTAAGATTTTGTGATTTAACGGTTCTGATACCCCCATTAGCATCCTTTTCTTCCGTAGTATCATTGGTTTCAACTATATTGGATGCCGGGACAATTTCGGAACTCATTTCAAACACAATCATGACCTCTACTTCACCTGAACCTTTGATTTTTTCAAGTATTTGTTTCAGTCTTCTCTCCACTACCTCTTCCTCCGTCTTAAAAATGTTATCCTGTTCGGCTAATGTATCATCGTCAGTTTTTTCAATATTATCTCTGGCACCTGTATCTTTGACAAAAAAATTACTTGTGAAAATCAGGGCTATAGTAGCTATTGCCAGTAATACTACAATATTCGCGACATACTTTTTTGATACAAGTTCTTTTAGAAAAGTTTTGATTTTGTCCAACCCCATGGCCTTACCCCCCCACCTGATTAATTATTCTTGAGTATATAAATATTTATATTGTCCTTTGGTATATTGTATAAATCGCTGATATCATCCTTTAGTGAATCATCCTCATTATTAATAAATATGCTATCGTCCTCTATAGTATTATTGTTTTTTTTATCCACTGATACATTTACCTGAACGGGTTCAATTCTCTTGTTTGAGAATTTCACACCCCCTGTTTTTTCTTC
>CAYOQX010000123.1:0-5379 GCA_964406195.1 uncultured Alkaliphilus sp.
CACGTTTTCCAAGCAGGTTTTGGCGGAACCGACCTTGTTTCCCTTTCAGCATATCTGAAAGCGATTTTAACGGTCTGTTTCCCGGTCCCGTAACCGGCTTGCCCCTCCTGCCGTTATCTATAAGTGCATCCACAGCTTCCTGAAGCATTCTTTTTTCGTTTCTGACTATAATGTTCGGCGCACCTAAATCCAATAATCTCTTTAATCTATTATTCCGATTGATTACCCTTCTATATAAGTCGTTCAGGTCCGAAGTGGCAAAACGCCCTCCGTCAAGCTGAACCATAGGTCTTAAATCCGGCGGTATAACGGGAATTACATCCAGTATTATCCATTCGGGCTTGTTTCCCGAAGACCTGAATGCATCCACCACCTCTAATATTCTAATGGTACGCGTTCTTTTCTGTCCCTTACTTTCCTTCAGTCTCTGTCTTAATTCATGATATAATTCATCCAAATCTATATTTTTCAGGAGCTCTTTGACTGCTTCCGCACCCATTCCCGCCCTAAAACTTCCGCTCCCGTATTTTTCTACCGCATCCATATATTCCATTTCCGTTAAAACCTGTTTTTCAGCCAGGCCGGTTTCACCCGGGTCGATTACAATGTAGGCCGCAAAATATAGTACCCTTTCAAGGGACCTGGGAGACATATCCAAAATCAAACCCAGTCTACTTGGGATTCCCTTGAAATACCAAATGTGTGAGACCGGGGCAGCAAGCTCTATGTGCCCCATTCTTTCCCTTCTCACCTTGGATTTTGTCACCTCTACACCGCACCGATCGCATATAACTCCTCTATATCTAATTCTTTTATATTTTCCGCAATGACATTCCCAGTCTTTAGTAGGTCCAAATATTTTTTCACAAAACAAACCTTCTTTTTCAGGCTTTAATGTCCTGTAGTTAATAGTTTCAGGTTTTTTTACTTCCCCCCTGGACAACTGTCTGACCTTTTCCGGGGAAGCCAGAGATATCCTAATGGATTCAAAATTATTTAATTCGTACAAGGAACCTCGCTCCTTTTTATATATATTTTGTTCTAAATTCTCTAGACCTTCCTTCGAACTCTTTCCACACTCTCCAAGTCTTGCACAGGGTCTTCTTCCTCGATTTGATCAATGTCCGAGTCCTCTTCGTCTTCCTCATCTTCATCGGATTCCCTGTTATCCCTGGTTGCCAGCACCCGCTCCAGCTCACTGCTGTAACCTTCATGCTGGGCGCTGATTTCGTCTGCTTCATCCGCAGATTCTTTAATCTCGACCTCAGTATCCTCTTCCGTAAATACCTTTACGTCCAGACATAAGCTCTGCAGCTCCTTGATCAACACCTTGAAAGATTCCGGCACACCGGGTTCGGGTATGTTTTCACCCTTTACGATACTCTCATAGGTTTTAACACGGCCCACCACATCATCGGATTTTACGGTTAATATTTCCTGAAGTGTATGTGCGGCACCGTATGCTTCCAGTGCCCAAACCTCCATTTCTCCGAATCTTTGGCCTCCAAACTGAGCTTTACCGCCCAGAGGTTGCTGTGTAACCAGAGAATACGGCCCGGTACTTCTGGCGTGAATTTTATCATCAACAAGGTGATGAAGTTTAAGCATGTACATATACCCTATAGTTACATCATTATTAAATGCCTCGCCGGTTCTCCCGTCGTACAGTTTTACCTTACCGCTCCTGGAGAAATTCGCCGATTCCAGGGCATCCATAATATCAAATTCATTGGCTCCGTCAAATACCGGTGTGGCGATTTCCCATCCCAGGGTTTTGGCCGCCAGTCCCAAGTGGACCTCCAGCACCTGACCGATGTTCATACGCGAAGGTACTCCCAACGGATTTAATACTATCTCCAGCGGGGTACCGTCCTCAAGAAACGGCATGTCTTCAACAGGAAGTATTTTGGCAATTACACCCTTGTTCCCGTGCCGTCCCGCCATTTTGTCGCCGACACTTATTTTCCGTCTTTTAGCAACATATACCCTTACCAGTTCATTTACACCCGGCAGCAGTTCGTCACCGTCTTCACGGGTAAACACTTTGATATCCACAACAATTCCGGATTCCCCGTGAGGTACCCTTAAGGAAGTATCCCTTACCTCTCTTGCCTTTTCACCGAAAATCGCCCTTAATAGTCTTTCCTCGGCTGTAAGCTCGGTTTCTCCCTTAGGTGTCACCTTTCCTGCCAGAATGTCTCCCGCCTGCACCTCTGCTCCAACATATATAATTCCGCTCTCATCCAGGTCTTTTAATGCATCTTCTCCCACATTAGGGATATCCCTCGTAATTTCCTCGGGTCCTAATTTTGTGTCCCTGGCCTCAAGCTCATATTCTTCAATGTGTATAGAAGTCAAAGCATCATCTTTGACAAGTTTTTCACTAATTAATATGGCGTCCTCATAGTTATATCCTTCCCATGCCATAAATCCTATCAGGCAATTTCTTCCCAGAGAGATTTCACCCTGACTGGTAGAAGGGCCGTCCGCTATTACGTCTCCGGCATTTACCGGCTCGCCTTTTTTCACGATAGGACGTTGATTTATGCATGTTCCCTGATTGGATCGTTTAAACTTCAACAGCCTATAAGAATCTTTCTGTCCATCTTCATCTCTTCTGACGACAATCTTATTGGCGGATACATTTTCCACGATTCCGTCGTTTTCGGCTACAACCACTACACCCGAGTCCTTTGCGGATTGGTACTCCATTCCCGTACCTATAACCGGGGCATCTGTAACCACAAGGGGAACGGCTTGACGCTGCATGTTGGCACCCATCAATGCACGGTTCGCATCATCATTCTCAAGGAATGGAATCATAGCGGTAGCTACGGATACAACCTGCTTGGGGGATACGTCCATGTAGTCCACCTCATTGGCGGGTACAACATCTATACTTCCGAAATATGTCCTGCATGTTACCCTTTTATTTAAAAATCTGCCCTCTTCATCCAAAGGTTCGTTTGCCTGCGCTATAATAAGCAGGTCTTCCTCGTCGGCGGTCAGATATTCTATATCGGTGGTTACAACACTTCTCTTTTTGTCCACCTTTCTATATGGTGTTTCGATAAAACCATACTGGTTGACACGTGCATATGTGCTCAGTGAATTGATAAGCCCTATATTAGGTCCTTCAGGAGTTTCTATAGGACACATACGCCCGTAATGAGAGTGGTGTACGTCTCGAACTTCGAAACCCGCCCTTTCTCTGGATAATCCTCCGGGCCCCAATGCGGAAAGTCTTCTTTTATGGGTTAATTCCGCCAGAGGGTTAGTCTGGTCCATAAATTGAGACAGCTGTGAGCTGCCGAAGAATTCCTTTACTGCAGCCGACACCGGCCTGATATTAATAAGGGCCTGCGGAGTCGCCAAATCAACATCTTGTATTGTCATACGTTCCTTTACAACCCTCTCCATACGTGAGAGTCCGATTCTGAATTGATTTTGCAGCAATTCTCCAACGGAACGTAATCTTCTATTTCCTAAATGGTCAATATCGTCTACATTTCCTACATCATGTGCCAAATTAAATATATAATTTATAGATGCTATAATATCCGATATTATAATATGCCTTGGAGAAAGTTCTCTCCTTCTTTGGTCAATTGCTTCCTTGATTTCTTCTTCGGTATCATAGGTATCCAAAATTTCCCTGAGTACCGGATAATAAACTTTTTCAGTAATTTGTAATTCATCTATATCAAACAAAATATGTTTGTTAATATCAACAAAATGATTGCCTATAACCTTTATTTTTTTATCGTCTTCCGTATAAATCAGTGCTTCATTCACACCCGAATCCTGTGCAATTATAGACATGTCGCGGTCAATTCTTTCCCCTTTTTCCACTAATACTTCTCCCGTGTTCAGGTTTATTATATTATCCGCCGCTATTTTGCCTACAATTCTGTTGGTCAGCGATAGTTTCTTGTTAAACTTATATCTGCCTACTCTGGCTAAATCATATCTCTTAGGATCGAAAAGTAATACTTCTAATAGGGATTTTGCATTCTCCACTGTCGGTGGTTCTCCGGGACGCAACTTTTTATATATCTCCAGCAGCGCCTCTTCCGTTGTCTGGGTACTGTCCTTCTCCAGTGTCACCAACAGACGTTCGTCATCTCCCATCAATTCCCTTATCTCGGCATCCGAGCCGTAGCCCAATGCTCTAAGAAGTACCGTTATCGGCTGTTTACGCGTCCTGTCAATTCTTACGGACACGATTTCTTTAAAATCCGTTTCATATTCAAGCCATGTTCCTCTGTTGGGAATTACGGTAGCCGAAAAGAGTTTTTTTCCGGTTTTGTCGATTTCTTTTTTGAAATAGACCCCGGGGGAACGCACAAGCTGGCTTACTATTACCCTTTCCGCTCCATTGATGATAAATGTACCTGTATCCGTCATCAAAGGAAAGTCTCCCATAAACACTTCCTGTTCCTTAACCTCACCGGTTGTCTTGTTTATGAGCCTGACTTTTGCCCTCAACGGTGCACAATATGTGACATCCCTTTCTTTTGATTCTACAACACCGTATTTTGGTTCTTCATCAACTGAATAATCGATAAATTCTAAGATAAGATTTCCCGTATAGTCCTCGATTGGTGAAATGTCGTTAAAGACTTCTCTGAGTCCTTCGTCCAGAAACCACTGATATGACTTGTTTTGCAGTTCGATAAGGTTGGGCATTTCCAGAACCTCATCTATTTGAGAGTAGCTCATTCTGACCTTCTTACCAAGTTGAACAGGATGTGGCATCATATAATTCACTCCTTGTAATATTGAAATTCCGTATTACACTCAAAACAAAACTTCTATAATAAAAATATCCAAAGCTTTTTATCGCTTTTGGCCTATTGTTTACACATAACTACCCTTTATACTATTGCCTTTTCGTTTTCTTTTATACTAATTTTGCTATACAGCCTTTAAAATAATAAAAATTAGTCTATTTGTATAACACCGACTAAAATTTTCTTATTTTATATTTCAATTTATGTTTCAATTGTTTTTAAATTTCTTATTGTATCGTTGTAAAATACCCTATGAGGACACATTAATTTATTATCAAATACGTCAACTACACAATATGGTATGCAACTAATGAGTCTATCATACGACTAGTTACTTGTCAACATATATTTTTATAGTAAATAAAAAGTACCCCGGCGGTCCGGAGTACTTTCCGAAAATATATCAATGAGTAAGTAGGGCCAACCCCCACTGAGATATGAAATTCTCATGCAGGTTACTTGCAATACTGTATTTATTAACTACGGCTGACACCCACCAATATATGAAATTTTCGATTATTTAAGCGATACTGTAGCTCCCGCTTCTTCCAGTTTCTCTTTTATTTCTTCCGCTTCTTCTTTTGAC
>CAYOQX010000124.1:0-5368 GCA_964406195.1 uncultured Alkaliphilus sp.
CACTCCTTTAATATGGATAAAATTAATAAACCGGTTTTTAAATTTCTATTCTATGATTTTCAAAATCCGATTTTACCTGTTTTTATTATCCTTATTAAATTTGAGTCTTACATTTTCTCCGCTTTCAAAGATAAAATTCATATCAAAGTCTATAACATTATCGCGTCTGATTTTTAATTCTGTCAGGGTTCCGTCTATTATTCTGGTTGTATCCGAAAGGGAAGCCCCGGGTATTTTTTTCAACAATTTTTCTATTTCCCTTGATGCTTCCTCATGTTCTGTTTTTGTTGTTTTTCCATTCATTATAGTTTCTATTTTACTGTCCTTATTAAATGGTCCTTTTATATATTTCATATCTACCTTGTCATTATTCGTGAGTTTGATATCCAAATCAAACTCATTAATTTGATCCAGTGTAAATCCTGCTGTAGGCCCCGGGGTGACTGGTCGCGGTACATTTGGCATTATATTATGTTTTGTTTTTTTATCGTCGACCCTGGCACTTTCATTCACCCTTGGCTGGGTTGAATTTGGGTCCTTGTTCACATCTGTTTGTCCGAGTCTGTTATTGTTTTCAGGAACAGGTCGTCTCGGGGCTGAACAAGATGTGACGACCAGTGAAAATAATAGTATTATAAATATAAAATATGTTTTCTTTACTTGCAATTTTATACACCTCTTGAATAAATTCTGATAAAGCAAGGGCAGCTTAACCGGCAGCTTACTAAATATATTGTTTCTTAGTTGGGTATTATATATGTATTTACAGCGAAAATAAATGTATTTAATTATAGGGAAAGGAACATAGGTATGAAACTGAAAAGAGAATTTTATGCCAGACCGACACTTGATGTTGCCAAGGACCTTTTGGGAAAAAATCTGGTTCATTATTTTAATGAAAAACGGTTGGTTGGCAAAATTGTGGAAGTAGAGGCGTACATTGGGTCTATTGATAAGGCTGCACACAGTTATAATAATAGAATAACAAAAAGAACAAAGACCATGTTCGGACCTCCCGGACATGCATATGTCTATCTGATTTATGGTATGTATAATTGCATAAATACAGTGACCCAAAAAAAGGGGGAGGGTACAGGAGTTTTAATTAGGGCGGTAGAACCTGTAGAAAATATAGAAACAATGGCACTTAATAGATATGATATGCCTGCAACGGACCTGAAGGATAAGGAGATACTTAACTTAACAAGTGGGCCCGGCAAACTGTGCATGGCCATGGGTATTACCAGAAAAAACAATGGTATGGATCTTTGTGGTGATACCTTATGGATAGAAAAACCCGAGAAAAACAAGGAGCCCGAGATTGTAACAACTACCAGAGTAAATATAGACTATGCAGAAGAGGCTGTGCATTTTCCATGGAGATTTTACATCAAAGATAATCCCTTTATTTCCAGAAAATGATGTATAAAATCGTTTTAAAGAACGATATGGGAAGATATATGCATCGTTTCCAAAACTTACATTGCCCATTCATGATTTATCTGTGATAAGATTTTCAGTATAAGATTTGAAAGGGTGGTCTTGGATGAAAAGTGTGTTAGAAAAGTACAGGAAGCTGCTGGTAGATAAAATTGGGCGGTGTGTACAGGGGATTAGAAAGTCGGGGGCGGGAAGGTCTAAGACATTACTGACAAGGGCTGGACAATACCTGCGAAGGATTGACATGATGAGGCTGGAAAAATATAAAATATTGCTGGCCGGTGGCGGCATATTATTGAGCATTGTGATGGTGTCGCTTGTAGCTAATTATAGCAATCTGAAACAGAACATAGGCGGGGATAAGCCCGAGCTGGGAATGATCTCCGAATCCGGCATTACGGGGGATAGTCAAACTAAAAAGGACAAACAAATGCAGGACCGGGCTGAAAGGGACAGCAAGATTGAAGAGGATAATCAAAAGGAGCAAAGTGACGAAAACGAGATTACTGAAACTTTGGACAAGGTGGACAAAAATACCTACAAAGAGGATAAAAATAATGATGGTAAAGAAGATTCTGTTGAAAGAAAGGGCGGTAGTACATATGCTTTAAAAAACAACAGTAATAACAGTGTTAAAAATCAGGAACAAAAAGAAACAAAACCTGCACAGACAAAAGGAGCTACCAATAATTCCACATCGAAAATTACTGCGGATAGCTACACGGTAAAAAGCGGGGACACATTATTCCTTATTTCTCAAAGGGCAAATGTATCTATGGATCATCTGATGAGGTTAAACAATTTACATTCGGATATGATTTATGAAAATCAGGTATTAAAAGTAAGGGGTTCTACAAACAATTCTTCGTATCAGGTTGTTAGCAGGGGCGGTAATAGGAGAAGTGAAGACGATCTTTATTGGTTGAGCAGGGTGATTCATTCCGAAGCACAGGGTGAATCGTATACAGGTAAAGTTGCAGTTGGAAATGTTATTGTTAACAGAGTTAATAGTGAATTATTCCCGGATACCATAAAGGGAGTAGTTTTTGATAAGCAGGATGGTCATACACAATTTTCACCGGTTCTGGACGGGTCAATTTATAATACACCCGATACAGAAAGTGTTAGAGCCGCCGAAGAGGTATTAGACGGTGTGAGACCTGTAGGAAATGCATTGTATTTTCTGAACCCGAGAAAATCGACCAATTTTTGGATTGTAGGTAACAGAAGATACATGACGACCATAGGTTTGCATGATTTTTATTACTAGAAAAACAATTGATATAGCGGAAAAACCGGTGTCACATTTGATGTCGTATTGAATATTATGATAGTAATTACAAATTAATTTATATATAACCAAAAATCAGTTTGACATGATCACTTATATTATGATAAACTTAACTACAATATAAATAGAGGAGCACTAATGAAGAGTATATAACAGGTGATAAAAGAAAAAAGCGCTTGATACTGTTATAGAAAGGCTGCAGTGCCGAAATCACTAATAGGCTTTTATGTTGGTGGTTGATAGTCTGATGAATAATCGGGCTATTGTCATAGAAAAAATCTATGGAGAGCTATTTGTTGATTGGGAAGTATGGCCTTATTTAGTACTTAGGGTTTTTCAATCAGAATAAAAACTCCTAGATTATATTGCTAGGGGTTTTTTTATATTGTAAAACAAAAACTATTATAAACAAACGTAGGAGAGGATAAAATGGGTTTGACTGTCGGTATTGTAGGCGGTACAGGTGCTGTAGGAACAAAAATGACTGAAATACTTGAGAAAAAAGATTTGATAAAAAGACTCAGGATTTTTGCTTCAGAGAGAACCGCCGGTAAAAAAATGTTATTTAACAATGAAGAAGTAACAATAGAATTGCTTACGAAGGATGCAATGAAAGAAAGTTTCGATTATTTGTTATTTGCTGCGGGAGGATCAATATCCAAGAAATTTGCTCCAATTGCAGCCGAGGCCGGAAATATTGTTATAGATAATTCATCCTATTGGAGGATGGTCGAGGGAGTACCACTGGTTGTGCCGGAGGTTAACGGCAATATTCTAAAAGAATACAGGGGGATTATATCTAATCCAAACTGTTCTACAACCCAAATGGTGATGGTGCTTGCACCGCTTCATAGAAAATATGGGATTAAGAAGGTTGTGGTATCTACCTATCAAGCTGTGTCGGGTAGCGGTCTTGGTGCAATTGAAGAACTTGAAAAGCAATTGGTGGATGAAGACTATCCAAACAAGGTGTACACAAGAAAAATTGCGGGAAATTGTATTCCTCATATAGATACATTTAATGAAAGCGGGTACACGAGAGAAGAACTAAAAATGGTGTATGAAACACATAAAATATTAGAGGATAATACTATAGAGATAAATCCAACCGCCGTCAGGGTTCCGGTGGTTTACGGGCACAGTGAATCTATATATTTACAATTTAACCAAGAGCCGGACATAGATGAGGTACGACAGATACTGGAAGGGACCGAAGGCATAATCGTAGATGACAATCCGTGCGAGGATAGGTACCCTACTCCATTGGAAGCTGCAAATAGTGACCACACCTATGTAGGGAGAATTCGTAAAGATTTATTCAACACAAAAGCATTATCCTTATGGGTGGTTGCGGATAATCTTCGAAAAGGGGCCGCTACCAATGCAATTCAGATTATGGAGACTATGGAGGGTTTTTAGGTAAAAGGGGGTAATACTGATGTTTAATGGTTCAGGGGTAGCAATTGTAACGCCATTTAAGGATGGAGAGATTGACTTTGGAAGTTTTGAAGGATTAATTGATTTTCATTTGGAAAATGACACCCAGGCCTTGATAGTGTTGGGCACAACGGGAGAAGCAGCCACACAAACATTTGAGGAGAGAGGAAAACTCATTAGTACGGCGGTTAAAAGGGTCGGAGGCAGAATTCCCGTGATAGTAGGTACAGGAACAAATTATACCAAGATAGCTGTAGATTATACTAAACAAGCGGAAATGCTGGGAGCGGACGGTTTGTTGGTAGTTACACCATATTACAACAAGGCTACCCAAAACGGTCTGGTTGAACATTATACTACAATAGCTGATGCTACAGCTTTGCCTATAATTCTATATAATGTTCCGGGAAGAACCGGGCTTAATTTGGAAGCCGAAACTGTTGCAATCTTAAGCAAAGTAAAAAACATTGTTGGTGTCAAAGAGGCCGGAGGTAACATAGGTCAGGTATTGGAAATTAAAAGGCTTGTGTCTGAAGATTTTAAAATTTACTCAGGGAACGATGATCAAATTGTACCTATATATGCATGTGGAGGGCATGGTGTTATTTCGGTGTGTGCCAATGCTATTCCAAATCAAACACAGCAGATGTGTAAAGCATTTATGGATGGCAATATTAAGGAGGCGCTGAGGCTGCAACTCCTATATAAACATTTTATAAATCTCTTGTTTTGCGAGGTAAACCCAATTCCAATAAAGGCAGCCCTAAATGCTATGGGATATGTTGAAGATGAACTGCGGTTGCCGTTGACACCTATGGAAGAGATTAACAGAAATCGATTATTAAAAGAAATGAAGGATCTAAACATAATATAGATTCAGGATCCGGCCATGGACATCAGATCTGTAATTTGTTGAAAGGTATAATTGGATTTATAAATTACCGGCAAATGTAAACGGGAGGAGGGGTTTGCTTTTATGAACTTATTGATTTATGGAATAGACGGACATATGGGTAAATTGATAAAGGGATTAGCCGAAAAGGATAGTTGTTGGCAGAAAATTAATGGAATGGATATTGATACATGTAAGGAGTCGCTAAGCGATAAATATGATGTGGTTGTAGATTTTTCGCACCCATCCGCGTTGGATGGATTGTTAGATATCTGTGAGAGGAAAGATATACCCTTGGTAATTGGAAC
>CAYOQX010000125.1:0-5300 GCA_964406195.1 uncultured Alkaliphilus sp.
TGAAATAGACTACGAAAACAAAAATGTAATAGTGATGACCTGCCACCGCAGAGAAAATTGGGGTAGGCCTATGGAAAATATATTTACGGCAGTAAAGGAAATAGCTGAAGAAAACAAAAATGTGGAGATAATATTTCCCATACATCTAAACCCGAACATACTCAAACTGGCAGGTCATCACTATTACATTTTTGTTTTCGTAGTCTATTTCATTCAGGGTATTATTTTCAAATGTGTAATCTTCCCTGACAACCGAAAGTAATGCGTCTATTACAGTATTTCCGGTAACAAGTATTTTTTCCGGATCTATTCCCTCATTTATTAAATTATCATAATTGCCCTCTGTAGGCGCAAAATAAATATTTGACAAATTAGTTGTAAGTTTTCTGTTCATTTCTTCAGGATAAGGTGAATATATATTTCCGCTTCTCAGTCCGGCTTCAACGTGGCCTACTTTTATTTTTTGATAAAAGGCTGCAAGTGCCCCGACAAATGTTGTAGATGTATCCCCATGAACCAAAACAATATCGGGTTTTTCCTTGATTAAAACCTTTTCTATGCCTCGCAAGGCCTTTACGGTAATGTCCGTTATACTCTGTCCGTGTTTCATTATGTTTAAATCATAGTCTATATCGATTTCAAATAACCTTATCACTGCGTCAAGCATTTCACGATGTTGTGCAGTTATACAGACTATTGAGTCTATTTCATTATGTTCCTCTATTTTTTTTATGAGAGGAGCCATTTTTATTGCTTCCGGCCTCGTTCCAAATACGGTTAGTACCTTCGGTTTTTGAGTTTGACCCTTTGGTTTTGTCACCCGGTTCTTCCTTTCGTCTACGCAAGATTGTTTATACCTCGAATATAGTTGTGTTCAAATACAAATATCCATTTTTATCAATAATATTTAGGTTGTTTTAATATATCGGGTCGATTATAATACATACGATTATATCATAAACAATAACAATATAATAATTACTTCTACATATTTTTTGTTTTTCCTTCTTTATTTTCACTAAATTTAAAATATTATTTATACCTATAAATATATATTATATCTATATCTCCGCTTTTTCCTCATCAACAACCTGTTCAGCAAGTCCTACCCTGTGAGCCCCGTACAATACTAATATTGATATTGTACCGACTACTAAACAGGCAGGTAACCTGGCAATATCGGAAATAATTATAGAACATCCTCCCAAAACCGAACTGATGGCATATAGTACCAACACGGTTTGTTTTTGATTTAAGCCATAATCGAGAAGTCTGTGATGAAGATGTCCTCTGTCCGCTTCCATTACGGGCCTTTTATTTGCCAACCTTCTGATTATTGCAAATGCGGTGTCGAATATTGGGACACCCAAGGCCAATACAGGTATTGCAATAGCAATAGTTGCAGCACTTTTTATTACTCCCTCCACCGATATGGTGGCCAAGAGATATCCTATAACCAAGGAACCCGCATCCCCCATGAAAATTTGTGCCGGGTTGAAATTATATGGTAAGAATCCTAAAGATGAGCCTGCTAAAATTGCAAGTAAAATAGCGACGTTATATTGCCCGACATTATATGCAACTGCCGCAAGTGACAGGGATGCTATTGTAGATACACCCGCCGCCAAGCCGTCCAGGCCGTCTATCAGGTTGACCGTATTAGTAATGCCGACAATCCAAAATATTGTTGCCGGAATTCTCAAAGCCCTTAAGAAAAACAGTCCGTTGTCTGTGCTTCCAAGAGGAATTTTGACAAAATCGATTGTCACTCCGCTGTACACGGCTATCAAAGCTGCCAGTATTTGAACCGCAAGTTTGTATCTTGCGGAAATTTGTCTGATATCATCAACCATTCCTATGATCACAATCAGGGTTACTCCCAGCAATATTCCCCTAAGTTCCCTGCCGAATCCCATATTTTTATTAAACACTACCGACATTGCAACAACAATAATAAAAGAAATATAAATAGCAATACCGCCCAGACTCGGAATAGGTTTTTTATGCACTCGCCTATTGTCCCTCGGTACATCTATTGCCCCCAATTTGTATGCCAGACGTTTGGCATATGGGGTCAACATATATGAAATTATTGATGCTATAACAAATACGGAACTTAAGTGCATAATTATATCCTGTTTTTTCATTAGTTTGCACTCCTTGATATGATATCCTTTTTATTAAGGATTTCCCTTTTTATTTTACATCATCCTATTTAATTTATCAATGGAGGAAATTGTATATTCTAATTATATACCCAACATCGGACTAATAAAACATACCTACTTATCGCACTTTCCCGCAACACATTGCGGTTTCATATTTTCCACAATAATTTCAGATTCCTCCAGCATTTGAATGGAAAGTTCATCCGAATAGTTCCCCTTATAGACCAACCTTACCACTCCGGAATTGATAATCATTTTGGCACAAACCACACAGGGTTGTATTGTCACATAAATGGTTGCCCCCTTTATTTCGACACCGTGGAAGGAAGCCTGGATAATGGCATTTTGCTCCGCATGAAGCCCGCGGCAGAGCTCATGTCTTTCCCCGGAAGGTATGTTCAACTGCTGTCTCAGGCACCCTGTTTCATCACAATGTTTCATACCCGTAGGTGCACCGTTATAGCCGGTTGACAAAATTCGCTTATCCTTAACAATAATTGCCCCGACCTGTCTGCGCAGACAGGTCGAACGTGTTTTAACTACCTCAGCTATCTCCATAAAATATTCATCCCAAGATGGACGCATATGACTCTCCCCTTATAATTTAAAATATTTCTTTTCGGCCTCTGCGATTTTATCGATTCTGTTTTGATGCCTACCGCCGTCAAACTCAGTCTCCAGCCATATGTCAACAATTTTCAAAGCAAGCCCGGGTCCCAACACTCTTTCCCCCAGCGCTATTATATTGGTATTGTTATGCCGTCTTGACGCCTCGGCGGAAAAGCAATCCCCGACTACGGCACAATATACCCCGGGTATTTTATTGGCGGCAATTGATATTCCTATCCCGGTTCCGCAAACTAATATACCTCTTTCAAAATCCCCGGACGCTACAGCCTCTCCTACCGCTCCCGCAAAGTCGGGATAATCCACAGATTCCGTTGATTTTGTCCCGAAATCCTTCACATCAATACCCTTTTCCTGCAAGTGTTTTTTTATGAGTTCCTTTAACCCGTATCCTCCGTGATCACTTCCAATAGCAACTTTCACACTAACGCCTCCAATATTATAAAATTAGCAATATATAAACCATGTAAATATTTATTACCGAATGTTTTCACATTTAAAAAATTTTTTCAACCAACATATTCAGATATTTTTCAATTTCCTTTGCGCTTTCACGATAGATGTCCACCGATTGGCCGTAGGGATCTTTAATATCATGGTCGGCCCCTCCCCGGTTGTCCCGGAATTTATGTATCTCCCCGTTTTGGTCCGAAACATATTCCCTGAGGGTGTGTACCTTTTTTCCGGCTTCGGGACACATATCCAGTACAGCCCTTTTATGATTTGATGTCATAGTCAGAACCAGATCAGCCTCTTCAATCAGTTCCGGTGTCAGAAGCGCGGAATTGTGTTCCGCAACATCTATACCCATTTCCTTCAGCACCTCCGCCGCCCCGGGTGATGCCTTGTCCCCTTCCCATGCATATATTCCGGCGGACATTATTTTAATATCTTCAAATCCGTTTTCCTTTAACATATGTTTCAAAAGGGCCTCCGCCATGGCACTCCTACATGTATTTCCTGTACATACAAACAAAATAGTCTGCATAAAGATACCTCCTAAACCCTTACAATACGGCCCCTCGCCGCTTTTTTCAACCTGTCCATTACAGCCTGTCCGATTTTGGTATCATCCACGGACTCACAAAGGATAATTTCCACATCTATTTTATCAAATTCCCTCAATACTTTAAATAGATTGGCAGCAATTGTTTTTGGGTGTTTTCTGCTTCCCAGGGATTTGATGGTAACCGTTCCCGTATTTTCTCCATACCTGTCTTCGGTTTCATCCGTACAAATTATGCCAACCTTTTTGTCCTTTTCTTTATAACCGGAGGTAAGTTCATTTATTTTAGCCGCCACATTGCCAAGATCCCCTTTTATGATTGTCATTTTTGCATCGGGCAAATAATGGGTATATTCCTTACCCGGAATCTCGGATTCGACTTTATCGGAATTTTCTGCCATACCCACCTCTCCCAATACTTCTTCCAGCATTTTCCGGGTAGTACCCCCGGGCCTCAATATAACCGGAATCTCACCGGTCATATCCAGAACCGTAGATTCTACACCGATATCACAGTCCCCGCCCGATATTATAGTATCCACCCTGCCAATCATGTCCTCTATAACATGCTCCGCTTTGGTAGGACTCAGCCCGCCGGAAATATTTGCACTCGGGGCCGCTATCGGCACCCCTGATTTTTCTATAAGTTTAATGGCTATGGGATGGTCGGGCATTCTGATTGCCACCGTAGAAAGCCCGCCGCTTATTTCACGTGAAACAATATCGCTTTTCATAAAAATAATGGTAAGGGGACCGGGCCAAAATTCTTTCATAACTTTATATGCTTTTTCCGGTATTTCCGTTACCAAAGGCGGTACATCCTCTATTTTGGCAATATGAATTATCAATGGATTATCAGGCGGCCTCCCTTTGGCCTCGAATATCTTTTTTACGGCCATCGGATTCAGTGCATCAGCCCCCAGACCATATACGGTCTCCGTGGGAAAGGCAACCAATCCCCCTTTTTTTATTGTTTCAGCACATCTTTCCATTAATCCGCCATCTATATTTTTAACATCTATTTCCACGATGGTTGTATCCTTCATCTAGTCAACACTCCTTAAAGCCTCATTTATTACTTCTCTTGCAATAGGTGCCGCCGCCGTTCCACCGCTTTTCCCTTCCGATTCCAGTACAACCGCAACTGCTATCTCCGGATTTTCCGCAGGAGCAAACCCTATAAACCAAGCATGACTTTTTCCTGTTTCGTTTTGTGCGGTACCGGTTTTCCCCGCCACATTTACACCGTGAATACGTGCATTTTGCCCGGTTCCCCTTTCTACGACTCCGACCATCATGTTGGTTATTTCATCAGCGATATAATCCGAAACTATTTGAGTCCCTTCACCCTCGGCTAAATCCACAACCATACCGGCCGGGTTTTTTATTTTTTCCACTATATACGGGGTCATCATTACCCCTTTATTGGCAAATGTTGAAGTCACGGCAGCCATGTGTATAGGGGTCACCAACAGTTTTCCCTGTCCTATGGCAATTGC
>CAYOQX010000126.1:0-5269 GCA_964406195.1 uncultured Alkaliphilus sp.
ACCATTGTTTTGCCGCTGCATTAGTATTATTGTTACTGTTCAATATTACAAAATGGGCATCTCCATAATCAAATGAATAAAATTCCTGCTCTAAACCGGTAGGTCCGTTATCCGGCAATGCAAAAAATTTGTAATACATTAAGCCGTCATGGTTACCTATAGTGGGCATAGCCGGTATTTGGGAAAAAACGGTTGTCCCGGCATCAAGGAATTTACTCCATTCATCTACGTCGTAACCCCTGTCCGTTAAATCCCCACCCAAGAGAGCAAATCTGATGTCCGGATGGGTTTTATAAACCGAATCTAACATACTACCCCAGGCTGTGTAGCCGGACTGTACGTCTCCCATATACAAGAAGGAAAAATTGTCGGTTTCCGCTGCGGTGGTAAAAGTAGCCGGCTCGCTCCAGGTTCCTTCTTCCCCTACTCGGTAAACGTATTTTGTGTCTGTAGCCAAACCGGTGAGATTTACAGTATAGAGATAAAGAGCCCTTTCATTGTCAAAAATGGTGCCCTGAACTTCCAACTGTTGGGCAAAATTAAAATCGTCTTTAAACTTCTCCGCTTCGATATACTGCACCCGGGCTAATGTATTATGGGGCATCAACCAGGTAATAGTCTGTGTTGTAGTTGGATCGCCAGTCCATGTCAGAATGATTTGTTCAGGCTGTGAAGTTTCCTGTGCCAAAGCAACAGAAGAAAATGGCCAGAGAAAGATTGTAAATATCAAACAAACATAAACGATAATCTCTGCAGGTTTTTTATTTGATTTGTTAAGCTTAAATTCAAGTTTCATTTTCATATGCTCCTTCATCTTTAACACTCATAAACCAGGTCACACAGATGCTCCTTCATCTTTAACACTCATAAACCAGGTCACACAGATTTTTGTTTTATAGTAGTTGGACCCCACCATAGCAATATCATGATGGGGTTTTGCCCAACCTTCAGTCCTGGCCAATTGTTAATTACTGTAACATTATAGGATTTGATTCACTGTCATTCGTTAATTTATCAACAATATAGACCTTAATTACATCACCGGACTTAACGTTAAAACCGGCTTTGGCCACACCAACTTTATCAAAATCAGCTACCAACGCGTTAAGTTGTAACTGAACACCATCTCTCATATGAGTAAATATTACGGTTTCCATGCCTTCATGTGGCTCTATAGATTCGATAGCTACTGTAAAGTAATTAAAACCGGTTTGATTGTCATTTACTGTCATGGTTTTGATACCGTCCTCTGTTTTTCCGATGGTATATATAGGATCTTCTTCTGGTATGATATTATATTTCGGTGTCGCCCCTACGACCGTCACAGTGATGCTATCAACAAAATCCCCATCCTTAGTAGTAACAGCAATAGTCGCTTCACCCTCGGATACAGCAGTTACCAGGCCAGTTTCTTCATCCACTGCAGCAACGGTTGCATCGCTGGTTGACCAGGTTATATCTTTATTCGTAGCATTTTCCGGTTCAACAACGGCATTTAATTGGACTGTTTCACCTTCCTCCAATGTTTGATTGCCCTCGGAAATGCTTACGCTTATAACAGGCACAGTTTCAACCTTATATTCGAAAGTGACAACATCACTGTCTTCCCGACCTAAGCCTATTGTTTTAGCTTTGATAACGGTATCCTCGGTGATTTCAATCGGTTTGTTAATTTCATCCAAATCATCTTCGCGGCTGCTCCACCAACGACTGGCAACCCAGTTATAAATCAAACTTTCCTGTGTAGGTTCAGTACCATCGGTAGTATAGTAAATTTTATCAGCATCATTGAATTCATTTTTCAATTCAACCTTAGTACCTGCCGGAACAATTCCCGGATTCGGTGTAGCTATCGGACTGACCCATTGCCCCGGGGATTCTGTTAGAAGATCTATTTCACCTACATTTTTTACAAATGTATGGTTGGTCTGTTCGGTAACATAGTGCTGTCCAACCACCAGTAGTGGACAGTTCATTGGATTCATATAATCTGGATTATCGGAATCTTCTACACTGTTCAAGGCTATAATTGCATCGACAGCTTCCTTTTCCCTCACCGAACCCGGCACTTGCCCATAATACTCATGGTTGTCTTTTAGTCCGGGAAAATAATAACGTTTATCATCCAATAGTTGTTTCTTAGTAAAATTAGCTTTAAAACCATCAGTTGATCTGACTACGACTTCTTGGATACCCTGTTCGTCCAAATTTACACCGGCTTTTTCAAAAAGAGCAATCAATTTTACACCTTCAGCTGCATACCAGTTTTTGGTAGGCCAAGTGTTAATTGTGCTGTACGCACGGGTCTCTACCCATGCTTCCTCATCGGACCTCATGTCTTGTAAACTTTCCCAGGTGAAAGTATGTATTGCCTCTCCATCCACTTTTATGGTGACAGAATTTCCAGCCGCACTGACAGTTTCGGGTGTTAAAAAACCGCTAAAACCGAGAATTAAACCCACCATCAAAAGGATAGCTACTGTTTTTTTCCATCCACTTTGCTTAAGTAACGTCAGCATAAAATACCTCCCCTTTCATAATTTTTAATTACTCGAAAATCTTTTTTCATTACTTTGATTTCGGTTATGCCCCCCACCTTTCTAAATCAACAATTGATAAGAACTAGGAAACAACATCACCTCCCCTTCTTTATTAAAAGTGCCTGATTTAAATTGAAATATAAATAAACCTCTTTAAATCTAATCAATGCGAACAGTTTTTACATTAAGTACCCAATAGGGTTTATTAACATCACCGGGTTCTTTTTGACCAACAACCAATCGAAAAGGGTTGCCAATCTCAAGATCATATTCCATTCCGTCCTCTTCCCACGCAAGAATCATTTCATATTTTACTTCGGGATTTTGCTCATCTATATAATCTTCCTTCAAAACATCTTCTAATGTATGTTCAACAGTATAGCCGTCTTCTGCTATGAAGGTGACTTTGGAAGCACGTTCTTTCAAACTCACTTTTTCCTTTAAGAGATAATTCAGACTAATACCTTTAAAATTAAAATATTTCTCAGTACCGTATGAATTAATGGAAAAATAGTCAGCTTTCCTTAACCCCTCTTCCATAGACTTTAGTTCTTCCAACGTGAAAAGAACCCTGTCCTCTATCGAATCTCCTTCAATAACAATTGTTCCAACAGGAGTTTCTTTTTGTGAAGTACATCCAACTGCGATAATACATATAAGCAGGACTGATAATATACCGAAAATTAATT
Organism: uncultured Alkaliphilus sp.; assembly: GCA_964406195.1. Taxonomy (GTDB): domain Bacteria; phylum Bacillota; class Clostridia; order Peptostreptococcales; family Natronincolaceae; genus JAAZJW01. The sequence continues at coordinate 3,230 of CAYOQX010000126.1, forward strand.
TGTTTTTATGTAGATAATAAAACTGCATACATGGTACCTCCCGATTTTAGATAGTAACAAAAATCAAATAATGTTATTTGATTATGATGATCCCCTTAATTCCCTCATTGTAATTCACTTGGGTCTTCAAAAACCCACTCACAAATCGGAGGAGACCATATATAATTTAGAATGTACTGTAGCAATGCAATCATTATATAACTTGTGCTTTATTTATTGAGATGTTTTTGGAGCCAACGCCTTAACTATAACTGTCACTGCCTCTGCTCTCGTAGCTAAGCCCTGTGGGCGAACGGTATTGTCAGGATATCCATTGATAATCCCATTTTGTACCGCTGTAATCATAGAGTCCTCGGCCCAATCGGATATTTTGTTATTATCAGCAAAGTTAAGCTTTCCTGTTTCCGGCATCAGTTCCGCTGCTCTGACAATCATTACAGCCATCTGCTCACGTGTAATAGGTTCATCCGGCCCGAATGTGTTGTCATTATAGCCGGTTACAATTCCGTGCTGTGCGGCTGTAGATATCGTATCGCGTGCCCAGTGGTCGGCCGTATCTGCAAAGTCCTTGCCGTTTCGCGAAGACAAATCAAGCATTTTTATGAGAACTGTGGTAAATTCTGCCCTGGTGATATTATTGTCCGGTTTAAAGCTGTTATCAGGATAACCGCTTACCGCACCCGAAGCTACGAGTTTCTTAATACCATCTTCGGCCCAATGCCCGATGATATCATTAAGTTGCGCCTCCCCTCCGGCACCTTCCACTTTATAGGTAAAAGTGACAATATCACTATTTCTCCTGCCCGGACCTATAGTTACCGCTTTAATTATGGTATCCTCATTAATTGGACCAATAGGTCGATTGATTTTTCCAAGAACATCTTCACGTGACGACCACCACCTGCTGGCAATCCAGTTGTACATCGGACTGTTAAAGGTCGGATCACTGCCGTCTGTAGTATAATAAACTTTGTCGTCATCATTATGAAGATTGCTCAATGTCAACATAGTCCCCTTCGGTACCGTACCACTCGCAGGATTGGCTTGTGGGGCGTCCCACTGTTCCGGTTCAGCTGTAGATACTTCAATTTTACTTAAATATTTTACAAATAAATTTCCGGTCTGTTCTGTTACGGCACGTTGACCCAGCATCAGTAGAAAGGTATTCATATCATTCATGTATTTAGGATTATCGCTGCCTTCAACACTTACCAATCCAACTAGGGGCTCCACTTTTACCGCTTCCTCTGCGGATCCGGGAAGATGTCCATCCCCATCCTTACCGTCCTTGAAGTATGGAAAACGATAGCGCGTATCATGAAACAGTTCCTCAATGGTAAGAGTCACTGTATAGCTGTCAGTAGATGTAAATGTGATTAGTTTGGCCTCATCTTCTTTTATCCCGGCTTCGAGAAGTAAATCCCATAACTTAACTCCTTTGCCTACGTACCATTTTTTGGTGGGCCAGGTGTTTATACAGCTGTATACCTCCTGATGTTGTTTCATTCCCTCCAGTTGTTCCCGGGTAAACGTTACCGGATTTGTCACACCGTCTCCTGTAATTTCAAGTGTGTCCGGTGAAATTGCGGAAGCGGTGGTAGGTTCGAACACATTAAATGTAATAGCAATTAACATCATGCACAAAAATATTGACATTAATTTTTGCAGATGCTCTCTTTTAATAATTTGCATTATTCATATTCTCCTCTCAGGACATATTTACTGTTATTAATCTGTCAACATAAACAATTTTCCCGTTCGAGGGTCCTTATAAACCGTGCCCATTTTCTCATAGGACTCACCCTCACCTTGGACCTCAACCAAGTCATCACGCAGATCCAGGCCTTCAGTCACTTCTTGTCCCTGCTCCAATTCTATTCGTTCTCCTACCGGGCCCAGATCGATATTCCAATATACAGACAAGGCAAGCATCAATCCACTGGCAAGTACCAACATAGCATCCATGATGTTGGTAATCCCTTCCATAGGATCAACCTCTTCCGATGACATAAGTGTCCTACGCCTCCTGCTTCTCAATCC
>CAYOQX010000127.1:0-5247 GCA_964406195.1 uncultured Alkaliphilus sp.
TATGAATTTCTTTAATACTTTACCTAAAAACCATCCCATCCATACGGATTCTCCCTTGCCTTTATATCCTATTTTGTTCATTCCATCATTCCAGTCACCGGACCCCATAAGAGGCAATCCCCTTTCTCCGAAATTCAAGGATATTTCAATTGCTCTTATGCAATGTTCATATACAGTGCCCATTTCCTTCGATTGAGATGGAACCTCATATCTCTCCTGTTCCGTATCCTTCAAAACGGGACTCTCTATAAAGGGGACCTTATCATGGAGAATTTCCTCATCTCCCGTAACCGTGATATATTCCGCTACCCCGAGAGGCAACCATAGTCTATCATCCGAATATTTACTCCTGACACCTTTATGGACCTCACTGTTTGGGATAGGATGCCACCAGTGTTGAATATCTCCTTCTACATACTGGTGTTTGCAGTTTCTTATTATCTGTTTTCCGGCTTCATCCGGAGCATGGTACAGAATATTTGTCACATCTTGCATTTGGTCTCTGGCTCCAAAGGCTCCTCCTACTTGGTAGAACCCCGCTCTTCCCCATATTCTGCATGCAATAGTCTGGTACACCAGCCAGGAATTCATCATATAATTCATTGTGTTGTCTGTGGTCTTCACCTGAATTTTGTTCAGTATATTATCCCAATATTCTTTTACTTTTCCAAGTGCATTTTTGGAGGTATGAGTATCTCTATATTTATTTATCAAAGAATAACCCTTTTCAAGATCTTTTTCCTCACCAAGCAGAAACACCATTTCTTTTTCTTCGCCTGCAGGCACGGCTATCTCTATTTCTACGGCGGAACAGGCATTATATCCCAGTCCTACAGTATTGGATAACCTCTCTCTTTTTGTTCCCTCCGGCTTCTCATAATTAGGAATGTGGCCTATGAATTCTGTTCTGTCCCCGGTATAGGATTTTACTTTTTCCGAGGTTCCTATAAACATTGTACTATTTTCAAATTCTGTATTGGCTGAATTTTTGACAGTAAATATATCCTTTCTGATATCTGTTTCCAATAGATTTCCGGTCTCCTCATCTGTAACGCCTAAAACAGGTCTGATATAGTAGAATAACGTCAGTTTTCTTTCATTTTCAGTCCTGTTTTTCAGTCTTACCAGATTGACTTTAATTCTGTCATCTATAGGTGTAAACAAGGTCAAATTCTGTTCCAATCCATAACCTTGTTGACTGAATTTACTATAACCCGGACCGTGAGTAACTATATAATCATTTTCATCTCTTATAGGTTTGGGTGTTATATTCCAAATCTCCCCTGTATCATCATCTCTTATATAAATTATTTCACCCGGGGTATCGACTACGGAATCATTATACCAGGGTGTCAGTTTGTTTTCTCTGCTGTTATCCGCCCAGGTAAAACCTGTTCCCCATTCAGTAACAATAAACCCGAATTTCTCATTTGCAATAACATTTATCCAGGGCTGCGGTGTATTTAAATTTTCCGTTAGCCTAATTGCATATTCCCTGCCGCCTTGTGTAAATCCACCATACCCGTTAAAGTAATCCACATCTATAGACATAGTGGACTCCGGATATTCGAGTTTTGTTGTTCTATCAAATTTTTTATATGGTGCATAGTCTTCTGTGCCTTTTTTGTCAACAAAGCCGTCCTCCGCTTTTATGATAAACCTTGCCCATTTATATAGGAGAGCCCTATCCACATCGTCCAGGGAGTTTTTATTTTTGATAAATATTCCGCCATGCCGATCCATGATATCTGCCCTTTTTTCATATATTGCCTCCCTTATACTCTCAAACAAAGGTTGGTAGTATATGGATTCATCTTCATTTAACACAACAAGGTCCACTATTAATCCTTTATAGGACCAGTACTCATGGGCATCTATCAGTTTTCTGAGATTCCTTATACCTTCCATGGACCTTATTGTAATTAAAACTATAGGATTGTCTCCGGAAATTCCAAGGGCCCAGAGCCCTTCTTTTCCTTCCCTATTTCTTTTTAATATATCGGTAAATTCAACTTTATTGTTTATTTTGTCATAAAATAAGTAAGGTAACAAATTTTCGTAAAGCCTGATATTTGAATGGTTCAGATTCAGATACCCTATTTCTGTTTTAGATTTAGTATTGGACAGCTCTTTGGCTATATTTATACTGTTTACGTCGTCATATTTATTGAGTATATCTACTGCATTATTTTTTTCACGGGTTATAGCCGTTATATAATATATTGTTGCCTGTTCTTTTGGCCGTATTTTTATCTTTTTACTTAAACTCATTATGGGATCCAAAACCGTACCTGTAGTATTGGTTAGTCCTTTGGGCAATAGTGCTTTCGGCTCCCTTAGTTCATTGCCTCTGCCTATAAAATTTGTCCTGTTTGTTTCATATTGAAACCTGTCGGCATCCCCTTCAAAAACCTTAACCCCGTGCAGGATCCAATTGTCATAGTCATCACTCATTCTTTTTCTTCTATAGGCAAGCAGACCCTCCTCCTGCTCCAATGCTTCTGTTCTTATAAACAAATTATTGAACGCAGGATGAGCAAGATCGGAATCTAAACTCTCCCCTACAATTTCAAAGTAACTTGTAACCTCGAGCAGTGTCTCCTCATCCCCATTATTTGTCAACCTTACCTCTCTGATTTCCCCCAATTCCTCAGGCAATAGAAATACATCCATCTCAGTTTCTATATTCCCGTCTTTTCTGTGAAAACCGGCTTTATTGGCAGAAAACTCTACACTATACGAATCCGGTTCCTTATAGGTAGGTGCATATGTGGTCGACCAGAGTTCATGGCTTTTCAGATCCCTTATGTATATAAATTGTCCATAAGGTTTTGCTAAGTAATCTTTCCTCCATCTATTGATAAAGAGGTTCCCATCCTTGGAAAAACCTTCTCCCCTATTTGTTATCATTAAAGTATAGGTATTGGATGATAAAAGATGGCACTCGATGTCTTCCAGATCTTCCTTTGTATAGTTTCTTTCAGCCCATTTGTCTTCTCTTTTTCTTATTGTGTCTGTTTCTATCAGGTTTTCTTTTGATATTATGGCTCTTACGGGTACCCTTTCCTGCAATAGAAATTCCCCGCATTTCATTTGAGGATCTCTGTGAAATCGGTCTACCAAAATATCTTCATTGATGAAATTATTTATAGAAGCAAGCATCATTCCCTGATGATGGCTCATATAGGATTTGACTATTCCCCTGTCCAAATGAGACGGTAACCTGCTCAGGGTATAATCCACAGCCTCATAAAATCCGTAGGGTCCCCTCAGATCCTCATTTTCCAGCCTTCTTATATTTTCCAATACGCTTTGGTGATCAAATTCCAGGGCTAAAAAAGTAGAATAGGGGGATATTACCAATTCATCTTTCAATCCCCTTTTAAACCCTAATGCAGGCACACCGAATGCTTTGTATTGGTAATGAAACTGACGGTCGAACGCAAAAAACCCGGATTCGGAGATACCCCAGGGTACCCCTTTGCTGTTACCGTAATTTTTTTGCATCCTTACAGAAGTTTTGTAAGTTTCATCCAACAGGGTATTTTTATAGTTCCTCAGCACCAAGGGCGGCATCAAATATTCAAACATCGTGCCGGACCAGGAAGCCAGGGATATGTATCCCCCTTCCATAACCAGCGGTCTCCCTAAATTGCTCCAGTGTTTCAAAGGTACCTCTCCTCTGGAAACCGCTATATAGCTTGCTGTTCTAGCTTCTGAGGCCAACAGATCATAAAATGAATTTAATGCTTTATCCTCCCCCACGTTATAGCCTATATAAAACAATCCCCTGTCTTCATCATACAATGGCGCAAATTTTGTGTTGTCTATTAAATCCCTTATTCTGGATATTAGATTCCGTGTATTTTCATCCTCTGTCGAAGATTCCTCAAGATACTCTTCCAATCCTTTTTTGAGTACTATCAGGTATGACACAAGATTTCCGCTGTCCACTGTTGATACAAATATGGGTCTTAGGGGCTCCAGTGTTTCCGTATCATACCAGTTATATAGATGGCCCTCCCATTTTTCCATTTTTTCCAGTGTCTCTATGGTCGGCTCAACTAAGTTCACCATTTCTTGGGTAGTTATAAATCCCAGATCTCTGCTTGAAAGTATGGAAATAAGATAGAATCCGATGTTGGTAGGTGAGGTTCTATTAATTACACCGTTATATGGATACTCCTGGAAATTGTCCGGTGGTAAATAATTGTTTTTGCTGTCTGTAAATGTTTTGTAGTATTCCCAGATTTGCTCTCCTATGTCCGTGAGCAGTTCTATATCTTTCTGTTCAACCTCTACAACCTCCATGTCTTCTTTACTGATTATATAGGCAGCTACCGGTCCGCTTATCCACAGTAATCCGATTACCACGGATATTATCAGGTTGTCGGGTCTAAATGCATAGGCAAAGACTATCAAAAATATGGAAGCGATAATATTTTCCTTCATTCTCCCAAAATAGCTCAGGATATCATTTTCCAGACTTCGTTCCGTGTCAAAAGCAGTTGTCCACTCCAGGAGATTCTTTTTTGAAATAAACACCCTATATAATGTTCTGGATATAGCATCCAGCATCATCATAGCCTTATGCGGAAGAAACATTAAATAAAGAAGCCCCTGATAAATATAGGTTCTGTAACCCTGTATAAGTGTCCCGTTTAACCTCATTCTCGGAATTTTAAACCTTTTATACAGTACATATTCCAATGCCATAGTTATAATGGGCAATAGTATGGTAATTAAAGCCAAGCCCAACCATACATAGGTATTTCCGGGGAAAAACACTGTACCGAAAAATAAGGTTAGGAATAGAAATATGGGTACAAGGCTCCTTCTCATGTTGTCGAAAATTTTCCATTTTGAGAGGGAAGAAATTGATTTGTTCCCAAGCCACTTTATAAGCTGCCAATCCCCTCTGGTCCACCTGTGCTGTCTCATAATATATGAACCGTATGTTCCCGGATACCCGTCTATCAGTTGAATACTTGTTGCAAGACCGGCCCTTATATAACTGCCTTCCAGGAGATCATGGCTTAACACAGTATTTTCGGGTATTTCATTTTTAAGACATTTTTGGAATACTTCTAAATCATAAATACCTTTGCCTATAAATATTCCTTCGCCGAATAAGTCTTGGTATATATCCGATGCCGCAGCACTATAGGGATCTATACCTCCCATTCCTGCAAATATCCTTGTAAACAGGGATCTGTTGCTGTCATCAATATCCACTGTGATTTTCGG
>CAYOQX010000128.1:0-5187 GCA_964406195.1 uncultured Alkaliphilus sp.
GGGAATGAATCCGACAGAGGTTATGCTGTCCGAATCCCAGGAAAGGATGCTGTTGATTGTTGAAAGAGGCAGGGAAGAACAGGTAAATGAAATTGTACAAAAATGGGACCTGCACTCGGTGGTTATAGGTAAGGTGACGGATGACGGAATGCTTACCGTTAAAGAAGGAAACAAAATCGTGGCAAGTATGCCTTCCGAAAGCCTGGACTCCGAAGGTGCTCCGAAATATGATACGGATTATAAACAGCCGAAATATATAGAAGAAAAAAGGGTTTTGGATATAGAACAAATACCGGAGCCGGAGGATTACAATGATACACTGCTGAAACTGTTGGCTTCCCCCAATATAGCAAGCAGGGAATGGATAGGGGATCAATTCAACAAAAATGACACCGAATATGTAAAAATCAAGGAAGGTTCCGACAGTTCCGTACTGCAGATAAAGGATACAAACAAAGGAATTGCACTGACAGCGGATTGCAACAGCCGTTATTGCTACCTGAACCCGAGAAGGGGCGGAAAAATAGCGGTAACCGAGGCCGCCAGAAATATTGTATGCAGCGGTGCACAACCGTTAGCGGTGACCGACGGGCTGAACTTCGGTGCTCCCGATACCACGGAAGGGTTTTGGAAGATGAGGGAATGCGTACTGGGGATAAGCGAAGCCTGCAGAGAATTGGACACCCCCGTTATAAGCGGAAATGTGAGCCTGTACAACGGAAACGAAGAAAGGGATATTTATCCTACACCGGTTATAGGGATGATAGGTCTGGTAGAAGATATAGACAGGGTAATTCCCTTGGGTTTCAGGGAAGAGGATGATATAATAATACTTCTCGGTGCAGACCTGAGCGGATCCCGTGAGGACTGTTCGGATGCGACTGAAAACAATTCAGATGCGGTCCAAAACAATTCATGTGCAATGACAAATGATTTAGGTGCAAGTGAATATATTGCGGAAATCCACGGATTGGAAAAAGGAGATGTTTCGGATATCAACTTTGCACTTGAAAGAAGACTGCATAAATTTATACTTAACACAAAGGATCTCCTGCAGTCCGCCCATGATGTGGCCGAGGGAGGTTTGGCCGTGGCATTGGCTGAATGTGCAATGCACGGGGGACTTGGTGCGGAAATTGAATTATGCAGCAAACTCAGAAATGACATTGCTCTATTTGGAGAGTCACAATCAAGATTTATTATAACCGTGAAATCGGAAGAACTTGACACTGTGAAAAAAATCATGGCTGAAAGTAAAATACCGAACACGGTGTTGGGAACAGTAAGCAAAGAAAACTTTGAAATAGATATAAATGGGAAGGAAATAATCAATCTGCCAATAAAGGGGATGAATAAAGCATGGAAAGAAGCCTTCCGAGCTTTGATGAAATAAAGGAAATCAATAGAATAAAGGAAAACAAACTGGTTGAAGAATGCGGGGTAGTGGGTATATTTAATCCTGACAGCGACAACAGTTCTTCCCTGCTTTTTTACGGATTATACGCCCTGCAGCACAGGGGTCAGGAAAGTGCGGGGATTGCAAGCAATGACGGAAGCCAAAACTACCACTTTAAAAACACCGGACTGGTGCTGGACATATTTGACGATGAAATACTGGGCCAGTTGGCCGGCAACATAAGTATAGGCCACGTCAGGAGCGGAACAGAAGGCGGAAGCGGGGTGGAAAATGCCCAACCCTTTATTTTGCAAACAGGGGATACAAGCATTTCCATATCGCACAACGGCAACATAATTAACGCTCCCGAATTGAGAAAAGAATTGGAAGAAGACGGTGAAACCTTCACAAGTTCAACGGACAGTGAAATAATTGCTAAACTGCTGGTTAAGCACAAAAAGAGTGACAATCTCCTAAAATCCATACGAAAAACAATGGACACAATAAAAGGTGCCTACTCATTGGTGCTTATGACGGAAGACGAACTAATCGGAATAAGGGATCCCCGCGGGTTGAGGCCCTTATGCTTGGGGAAACTGGACGGCGGCTATATACTGGCATCGGAAAGCTGTGCTATAAATGCGATGGGCGGGGATTTTGTCAGAAATATAGAACCGGGTGAAGTCCTGCTCATATCCGAGGAAGGTATGAATTCAAATCACTATAACAAAAAGGAAAAAAAGACATCCTGCATATTTGAATATGTCTATTTTGCAAGGCCGGACAGCACAATAGACGGTGCCAATGTATATGAGGCCAGAAAAAGGGCGGGAATAATTCTGGCGGAGGAGCATCCCGCCGAGGCGGACATAGTAATAGCGGTACCGGACTCCTCAATACCCGTGGCACTGGGTTATTCCGAGAAATTGGGGATACAGTATGTGGAGGGGCTTTTCAAAAGCAAATATGTGGGCAGGACCTTTATAGAGCCTGATGAAACCTCCAGAGAGAGGACACTGAAACTGAAACTTACCACACTGTGGAGAAATGTGAAGGACAAAAAAGTGGTGTTGGTGGATGACTCCATAGTGAGGGGAGATACGAGCAAAAAAATAGTGGAGGCGTTAAAAAGGGCCGGGGCGGAAGAAGTCCACGTGAGAATCAGTTCCCCGCCCGTTGCCTACAGCTGCCGCTACGGTATAGACACACCCGAAAGGGAAGAACTCCTGGGTGCAAACAAGACCGTTGAAGAAATAAGGGAAATCATAGGTGCGGACAGCTTGGCTTACCTGAGTTTGGACGGACTGATAGAATCTATAGACCTGGATGGGGAAGATTTCTGTACCGCCTGTTTCAGCGGGGACTATCCCATTGCGGTTAATCAATAGACAACTTTAGGAACATATTTCACAGGGGGTGAGAAAATGCGCATGACTTATAAAAATTCCGGCGTAGATATTGACGAGGGGCAGAGGGCCGTTGATTTGATGCAAAAACATGTAAAAGACACTTTCAATTCCAATGTACTGACGGATCTGGGCAGTTTCGGAGGGCTGTTTTCTCTGGACATTGCCGACTACAAAGAGCCGGTACTGGTAGCCGGAACCGACGGGGTCGGAACCAAACTGATAGTGGCCCAGGCTTTGGAAAAATGGGAACCAAATTAAAAATTGCATTTATGATGGACAAACACGATACGATAGGGCAGGACTGCGTGGCAATGTGTGTAAACGATATACTCTGTCAGGGAGGAAAACCCTTGTTTTTCCTGGACTATATTGCGGTTGGAAAAATGACCGGGGAAAAGATAGCACAGATTGTAGGTGGAATTGCAAAGGGCTGCAAACTGGCTGATTGTGCATTGATAGGCGGAGAAACGGCGGAGATGCCCGGATTATATAAGGAAAACGAATACGATATGGCCGGATTTGCCGTAGGTATTGCGGATAAATCCAATATAATCACGGGGGAAGATATAGAAATCGGGGATACTATTATAGGACTTCCTTCAAGCGGTATCCACAGCAACGGCTATTCACTGGTCAGGAAACTCTTTTTTGATGTACTGGATATGAAAGTTGCGGATTATGTGGATGAACTGGGCAAAACTCTGGGAGAGGAACTTATAACACCGACAAGAATATATGTAAAACCGATGATAAAATTGATGGAAAACATAAATGTGAAAGGTATTTGCCACGTTACGGGCGGAGGATTTTATGAAAACATTCCGCGTATACTGCATAAAAACGTAAGTGCCAAAATCGACACCGACACTTGGGAGGTACCTTCCATTTTCAAATTGATGCAGCAAAAAGGAAATATTACGGATAAAGAAATGTTCACCACATTCAATATGGGAATCGGAATGATGGCAATTGTCGGCAAAGAGGATGCGGAACAATCTATTAAGATACTGAAGGACACGGGAGAAGATGCAAAAATAATAGGAAAAATAGTAGAAGGAAATAAACAGGTGGTTCTATGAAAAAAACAAATATAGGGGTCATGATTTCAGGCGGGGGTACAAACCTGCAGGCGCTGATTGATAAAATTCACAACAACAAAGATATAGGCGGGGATATCAAACTGGTGATTTCCAACAACAAAAATGCCTATGGACTCAGGAGAGCCGAAAACAGCGGTATAGAAACGGCGGTTATAAACAAAAAGCAGTACGACTCGGCCTCCCGGTATGAAAAAGCACTGGCCCGTATATTGGAGAAAGCAAAAATAGATCTGATAGTTTTGGCCGGGTACTTGGATTTTGTCCCGGACAGTATTGTTGAAATATATCAAAACCGAATAATGAACATACATCCTTCTCTGATACCAAGTTTCTGCGGAAAGGGTGTCTACGGTGAAAGAGTTCATCAAAAAGCAATCGACAGGGGGGTAAAAATCTCAGGGGCCACTGTGCATTTTGTAGACAGAATAATAGACGGGGGCCCTATAATCATTCAGCGGTGTGCGGATGTTGAATTCAACGACACTCCCGAAACCTTACAAAAAAAGGTACTTGAAATTGAACATGAAATACTGCCGCTGGCTGTAGAACTCTTTATTGAGGACAAAATCAAGGTAATGGGCAATCGGGTCAAAATATTGTGATAATCTAGAACCGCTTGGAAATATACAATGACCGTTTGGGAACATATGGTTGCAACTATTTAAGAATACACAATTTAGAACCGCTTAGAAATATATGATTTATGATTGTTTAGAAAATGGTGATAATATGATAAAAAGAGCACTGATAAGTGTTTCCGATAAAGAAGGAATAACCGAATTTGCAAAGGAACTGCAAAACCTGGGTGTGGAAATACTCTCAACCGGGGGGACTGCAAAACTTCTCAGGGATTCCGGGATAGAAGTAAAGGATGTATCCGAAGTAACCGGTTTTCCCGAATGTCTGGACGGAAGGGTCAAGACGCTGCATCCCGCCGTACACGGGGGTATTCTGGCAATCAGGGATAATCCGGAGCACATGGAAACATTGGAAAATTTGGATATAGGCACTATAGATTTGGTGGTAATAAACCTGTATCCGTTTAAGGAAACAATTTTAAAACAGGGAACGGACATAAATGAGGCAATTGAAAATATAGATATCGGCGGTCCGGCAATGCTGAGGGCCGCGGCAAAAAACTATAATGATGTGACCGTAGTGGTGGATTCGGATGATTACAATACAGTCATTAAGGAGATAAAGGACAGCGGGGACACCGAAGTGGGAACCAGATACAATCTGGCCCTCAAGGTATTTGAACATACCGCACACTACGACAGCC
>CAYOQX010000129.1:0-5145 GCA_964406195.1 uncultured Alkaliphilus sp.
AAAATGAGCCTGGATGTAGGGGCGGTGGCAAAGGGATATGTAACCGAAATTGTAGCAAAAGAAATCATGAAGGATGGGCTTGTGTCCGGTATAATAAATGCAGGCGGTAATATCAGGGTGATTGGAAAACCTTTGGATAATGTTCGCGAAAAATGGAGTGTAGGAGTACAAAATCCTGATGAATCCGTTATTTCAGACGATGATAATATTCTGGAGGTTGTTTTTATTAATGACCACTCTGTGGTAAGCAGTGGTGACTATCAAAGATACTATATTGTAGATGATAAACGTATACATCATATTATAGATCCGGAAACGCTTATGCCGGGGGACCATTTTCGTGCTATTACTGTAATAACCAAGGATTCAGGGGTTGCGGATTTTCTGTCAACCGCTGTATTTTTAATGCCCTATGAAGAGGGTGTGCAATTTGTGAACAGTTTTGAAGGGGTTGAGACTATTTGGGTTATGCCCGATGGAACGGTAAAGGCCACAGACGGCGCAAAAAGAATAATGAAAAGTCAAGGTGCAACGGGCAGTGGACAAAACAAATAACATTTTTAGAAAAGTATCACATATGGTGTATAAAGTCTCATATCAATACACATTCTAGGAATAAGGGTTGTATTTGAAATGAGACTTTATATATGAGTAAAGGGATGATACTATGAAAAAAATCTTTATTGTACCTTTAATAATGGCTTTGATTGTCTTTGGTGTAGTCGGATGCGGAAATGCTCCGTCGAATGATGTTCCCCCTAATAGTAATGGTAGGGAAAATGCGGATAATACACCACAGGGGAACAGGGACATCACAAAAATAGGACTTGGTTCTGTTACCTCCATAGACAGTTCGAAAGAGGCGGAAGGTGAAGAAGGTCCGAAAGCCCAGGTGGATACTATAATGGCTACGGTGGCATTTGACAGAGATGATAAGGTTGCCGATGTAACAATAGATACCTCACAGACAAATGTGGAATTTGACAGTGAAGGTAAACTGGTTACGGATAAAGAAGGTGAATTTAAAACTAAAGTTGAACTTGGCTATGACTATGACATGAAAAGGGTATCAGATATTGACAAGGAATGGTTTGAGCAGATTGCAGAATTGGAAAAGTGGATGATTGGTAAAACAGTAGATGAAATCAGGGCAATGAAGGTTAAAGAAAGGGATCCATCACATACGCATGTTCCGGACGAGCCGGAACTGACATCAACCGTTACTATAACTGTAGGGGAATATATAAGGGCTGTTGAAAAAGCACATGAAAATGCAGTTGAGATTGATGCGAAATCCCAGGCCCTGGGACAGGAACATAAAATTTCAATAAAAGATTCCGAAAAGAATTTCAACTACTGATAGGATGTGTTGCTCATGTCGCAAAATCAAATGAAAATGAAAGTAAAAAAATGAATGCCGAGTTAAAATAAACATAAACATACAACCTTATATTTAATTATGGGGATGGACGGTTTTATCCGTCCATTATCGCTTTTTGTTAATATGTTATAGGACTCCGCAAAAAACGGGTCAGAACCGGGTCATAAAAATGGCCTATCATTGATAGACTATAAGTGTTATAATATCATAGGATATGTTCATATTTACGTACATCAGAGTTATTTAATTTACCAGTATACTTGAACTCGTTATTTATTAAGGGAGAGATATTTATATGACAAGAACAGTAGGCACTACGGCCAGAGGAATCAGGGCCCCTATTATAAGAGAAGGGGACGACTTAGTGAACATTGTGGTTGATTCGGTTCTAAAGGCTATGAACGCTGAGAAATTTGTTCTTAGAGATAGGGATGTAATAGGGATAACAGAATCCCTAATAGCAAGGGCACAGGGCAATTATGCATCTGTCGAGCATGTTGCTAAAGAGATTAATACAAAATTCAAAGGAAATGATTTTGCAGTACTATTTCCTCTATTAAGTAGAAATAGATTTGCTTTGGTGCTAAAGGGTTTAGCATTAAGCGGCAAGAAAATATATTTATTCTTAAATTATCCGTCAGACGAGGTAGGGAACAATTTAATGGATATCGATATGATGGATGAGGCGGGAATCAGTCCCTGCACGGATGTTTTAAGTGAGCAGAAATACAGACAGTTATTTGGTGACCGTGTGGTGCATCCGTTCACAGGTGTAGACTATGTGGAAATGTACAAAAGCCTGGCGGCGGATGACAATATTGAAATATTTTTGGCTAACGATGCCAGAGCGGCCTTGAAATATACCAAAGAGATGTTGGTTGCAAATGTTCACGATAGGCGCAGAACAAAAAGATTATTATTAGAGGCGGGGGCGGAAACTGTTTATAGTTTGGACGATTTTATGACGAAACCTATAAATGGGAGCGGATTTAATCCGGATTATGGTCTTTTGGGTTCCAATACAGCCACGGATACCACAATTAAATTGTTCCCCAGAGGCTGCCAAGAAGTAGTTGAGGATATTCAAAGTCTAATGCGAGAGAAAACCGGTAAGAATATAGAGGTAATGGTGTATGGGGATGGTGCCTTTAAGGACCCGACGGGTAAAATATGGGAATTGGCAGATCCGGTAGTGTCACCCGGGTATACAAAAGGACTTGAGGGAACATCAGATGAAATAAAGTTAAAGTACGTTGCTGATAATAAGTTCAGTAATCTGGACGGTAAGGATATGGTTGAAGCAATTAAGAATAAAATAAAAAGCAAAGGTGAAAATAAAGGATCCCTGGGTGAAAAAATAGGGACAACTCCAAGACAAATTACAGACCTTTTGGGAAGCCTGTGTGACCTAACAAGTGGAAGCGGAGATAAGGGTACACCTATAGTATTAATCCAGGGGTATTTTGACAGTTATGCATGTGAATAATAATAGCCTAAGGAGGAAGGAGGGATATAGGTTTGGTAAAAGAACCAAAGGATACAAGGGTAGTTATAGGCATGTCCGGCGGTGTGGATTCATCCGTAGCAGCACTGCTTTTAAAAGAGCAGGGATATGATGTAATAGGTATTTTTATGAAAAATTGGGACGATTCGGATGGATTCGGGTATTGTACCGCAGCAGAAGATTATGAGGATGTAAGAAGGGTGTGTGCACAAATAGGCATACCTTATTACACGGTTAATTTTGAAAAAGAATATTGGGATAGGGTATTTGTACATTTTTTAGATGAATATAAAAAAGGTCGAACCCCTAATCCTGACATAATGTGTAATAAAGAGATTAAATTCAAGGCTTTTCTGGAACATGCATTGAAATTAGAGGCTGATTATTTGGCCACGGGTCATTATGCCAGGGTGGATTTTAGCGATGGTGAACACAGGTTGTTAAGGGGTGCGGATACCAACAAGGATCAAACATATTTTTTGAACAGGCTGAATCAATACCAGCTCTCAAAAGCTATTTTCCCTATAGGAAACTTGATAAAAGACGAACTCAGGGAAATTGCCAGAAAAAACGATTTAATAACAGCGGATAAGAAGGATAGCACGGGTATATGTTTTATAGGTGAGAGAAATTTCAAAGAATTTTTGAGCAATTATTTACCGGCACAACCCGGCAAAATGATGACCCCCGAGGGTGAAGTAAAAGGAAAACACGATGGATTAATGTACTATACTTTGGGACAAAGAAGAGGTTTGGGCATAGGAGGATCCGGAACGGGTGAACCCTGGTTTGTGGCGGATAAGAATATAGAAGATAATATATTATATGTTGTTCAGGGTGAAAATCACCCTGACTTGTATTCATACGGACTTATTGGGGTGGACTTGCACTGGATAAGTGAAAAACCGAAACCTGCCGGATTTAAATGCACGGCAAAGTTCAGATATAGACAAAAAGACCGAGATGTTACTGTTTATACAAAGGAAGACAAAACCTGCAAAGTAATATTCGATGAACCGCAAAAGGCGGTAACCCCGGGACAGGCAGTTGTATTTTATGATGGCCCTGTATGCTTAGGAGGGGCTACCATAGATAAGGCATTAAAACATGGATAAAGCGTTTAAAACAAAGAGGAGTATCCACACGATGGACTTGAAGGAAAAAATTATAGACTATTCAGAGCATATCGGAATAGACTTGATTGGGTTTACTGATGTAGGGCCGTTTGAGGACCTGAAGCGGATTTTGGCGGAACGAAAAGAAAAAGACAAACTGTCCGGCTTTGAGGAAAAGGATATAGAGTTAAGAATAAATCCTAAAAAAACCTTGAAAAGTGCACAATCCATCATTGTTATTGGAGTATCATACTATATGGACAGGAGAAAATTGGAAAACAAAATCCCCCCCCTGCACCATGGAGAATTGGCAAGGGTAGCCTGGGGCACCGACTATCATATTGTGGTTATGAACAGGTTGGAAAGGTTGGCTGAATTTATCTCCGGGAAATATGATGGATTTGAATACAAACCTTTTGTAGATACCGGCCCTTTAGTGGATAGGTATATAGCAAACCGTGCCGGTATAGGTTTTTATGGTTATAATTCCACAATTATAAACAAAGATTTCGGTTCATGGATATTTTTAGGATACATGATAACAAATATTCCATTTAAAAAGGACAAATCTTTGAAAAATGAAAATTGTTTAAAGTGTAATTTGTGTATTGAACACTGCCCGACATCAGCCATAGAAGGACCTTATAAATTTGATGCAAATAAATGCTTGTCGAATATATTGCAGCAAAAAAAACCTATTCCAAAGGAGACTTTACCGACAATCGGAAATAAAATATATGGCTGTGATATCTGCCAAGATGTCTGCCCGCATAATATAGACATTAAAGAAATGACGGCCGAGGAATTTATCCCAACAGAATTATCCACTAATGTGGATTTAACATGGTTGTTACAAATATCTAATAGAGAATTTAATTCGGTATTTAGAAAGAATGCTTCAGGCTGGATAGGAAAAAAGCTGTTGCAGAGGAATGCAATAATTGTGTTGGGAAATTCAAAAAACAGGGATGCTATACCACATCTTAAACCTCTGTTGGAAGATATAAGACCTGATATTAGAAAGATAGCTGTGCAGACATTATATAATATCGACCCCGAAACAGCTATAAAATTAATCTCTGAAATCAGGGATAATGAAAAAAATGAAGAGGTTTTGGAAACCATTGATAAATATCTAAATTCAG
>CAYOQX010000130.1:0-5073 GCA_964406195.1 uncultured Alkaliphilus sp.
ACAGACTATAAAAAGATTCAAGCAGGATTAATTCATAAAGCTAATGGTGGATATCTGGTGTTGCATTTCAATGATATTGTAAAGAATGGTTACATATGGGAGTCTCTTAAAAAAGTACTTAAGAACAAGGAAATAAAAATAGAGAATCTGTCTTCCGATGAAAAACTTCAATCCGCCCATCAAAAAATCATCGGTGCAAAAAATAAACTGGAAACCCTGGCGGAACAGTATGCAACATATAGGCTGGCGGAATTTATGATTGATGGGGTGCATAAGACATTTATTGAAAATACCAAAGGCACGGTTCTCGGTAAGGCCGGTAATATATTTAAGGAAATCACCTCCGGAGATTATGAAAAAATAGATATACCCGAAACCAACCCGGGGTTCAACTTTAAGGCCCGGCGGAAAAACAGGGAAGGACTGATGCCTACCCATCAGCTGAGCAGAGCGACAAAGGAACAGTTGTTTTTGTCTGTCAGACTGAGCCGTATTAACAGTATGAAACCCCTGCCCATAATATTTGATGATTCCCTTGTGAACTTTGATCCCCGCCACAGCAGGCAGACAGCCAAATTAATTGCAAAATTGGCAAAAACCCATCAGGTTTTTGTACTTACATGCCACCCGGGATTTATAAATTGTCTGCGGGAGCATGACCAATCCGCCCAATGCTGGGGATTGGACAACGGGAAAATAAACGGACCCTTCGATACATTTGACGAGGTTAGCAAACTGTTGGGTTCTTAACATCCGAAGGGAATGAAAATTTCCAAAAGAAATCCGGGTTCGAAATTTCATCGGGCCCGGGTTTCTTTATCTTTATTCTAATAAGTCGTCCATCAGTTTCTTGATTCTTTTTTTCCTGTTTTCGGTTTCATCTCTGTCTATTTTAATGTCATCCCCTTCGATTATCAAAACATCTCCTTCCCTAACCCCTTCGGGAAGTTTTTTTATTTCTATGTCCATCATATCCAGATTTTCTTTCTCGCAAACTGCAAATTCACCCTCAAATCTATCGATTATTACCTTCATTCTACATACCCCCTAAAACGGATTGTTGTTAAGGTTTGCATCTCATACAAGCTTTGTATCCCTCACTTATTGCATCTTCAATACTATGAAAATACACTCTGTTATCCTCCATTGGCAGAGAATTGCAGGTACTTGTGTGGAATATTTTTGAATTCTTATTTCCTATGTATTTTGCATGTTCAGGCTTGGAATTGTTTTCTTCTTTTCCATCCGTTCCGGTTTCATCCCGGCCTACTTTAGTGTTAAACTTTATATTCTCTCCGTTGCTTATTGCTATAATGGTTCCGTCTAAATCATTTCTATATATTGTAATATTGCGTTCTTTCAGCCTGTCAAGAATTTCAGTTGTCGGATGATTGTATTTATTATCCTCACCTACTTGAATAACCGCATATTTTGGATTTACAGTATCTAAGAAACTAACCCCAGTCGAGGTATCGCTTCCGTGATGGCCTACTTTTAAAACATCGGATTTTAAATTACAATCGTTTTCCAGCATTTCTGTTTCGGATATACCTTCCGCATCCCCTGTAAATAAAAATGAGGTTTTACCGAATACCATTCTCGCTACAATGGAATAATCATTTAGACTTGCGTAGTTATCACTGTTAGGTGCTGCTATTTCAAAACTTGCGTTTCCCAACTTATAATTGTCACCGACATTTGGAATCGTAATTTTAAGACCTTTATTTTTAACTGCATTTAATACATTCTCGAATGTTTTAGTAGTGTGGGTTACATTCGGCATCATCACTTTTCCCACATCAAATGTGTTAATAACCGCATCCAAACCTCCGATATGGTCGGCATGAGGATGTGTACCTATTACATAATCCAATTTAGTTATATTGTTTTTCTTAAGATAATCAACAACTGTGTCTTTATATTGATTATCCCCTGCATCTATAAGCATATTATGTCCGCTTTGTTTGATCAAAATAGAATCCCCTTGGCCTACATCTATGAAATGAACTTCCAAGGATTTTTCTTTGATATTAATACTGATGTGATGTATTCCTTCTTTGTTTTCATATTCTACCCCGGCGCCCATTGTTTCGGATACAAATCTCAGAGGTACATATGTTCTGCTGCTATCCTTTACAGGAACCAGTTCCGCTTTGGTATCTGCAGGTTTTCCATCCCGGACATCAATCGGAACAGTTTTACCGTTTACCGAGGCAACACTTTTTCCAATTTCCAGTTCTATATTTTTATCCCCATTGCTTATAAGTACTTTTTGTGTTTCATGTTCCCAATCTACCTCATAACCCATGGTTTCGGATATAATTCTCACCGGAACCATAGTTCTGTTAGATTTCGTGAGATACGGGAACCCTAATTCTTCGGTAAATTCAATTTTTTCATTGTCCACAATCACTTCAAATTGGGATCCTTCGGTGCGTCCGCCCGTAAATGCCGTCAGATTTAAACCTGCCAAAATGGCTAGGATTAAAACCACTAAAATTAGTTTTCTTGCATGTTTGTGCATGTCCTTCTCCTTTCCGATTCATAATTAATCATATTACCACTATAATTGTGCCTATAATTTTTTGATTCATATACGCATTTCCGTCCATACTCAAATTATATGAAGGTTTGTCCGAAAATATCTATGAAGGTATCTCCTATTGTATATTACGGTTTTAAAGTTATCAATCCTGCAAATCATAGTTATACAAGGTAAAAAGGAATATCTTTGATATAATCAAATTTAGAGGTAAGTAGACTAAAACTCGGAACCCGGCAGAAAGTATATTTCTGTGAATTTGACGGGCCCGGAAGAGGTGTGTTTTATAAAATGAAATTAACAATACTTGGGGCTTACGGCCCTTATCCAAAGGCCGGCGGAGCATGCTCCGGATATCTTTTGGAACATAACGGTTATAATGTGCTTATAGACTGCGGTAACGGTGTACTCAGTCGGTTGCAGCAATTTATCAAACCTAACGAACTGGATGCAATTATTATTTCCCACCTGCACAGCGATCACTTATCGGATATTTTTATTTTACGCTACGCACTGCTGTATGGACCAGAAGATGAGAAAACCAAACATCCTCTGCCGGTATTTGCTCCGGACGAACCGGCTGAGGAATATATGCGCTTACCCTATAAAAATGCATACAGGGTAGAAGCATTGGCCGAAGGATGTGATTTACAGTTAGGGCCCTTTACTTTTTCATTTTTAAGAACAAAACATTCAATTCCCTGTTATGCCGTAGCAGTCTATCTGGCAGGAAAAAAAGTATTGGTTTATTCCGCGGATACGGAATATTTTCCGATACTGTCCGATTTTGCCCGAGGGGCTGTCGTGTTTTTATGTGAATCCAATTACTTGGAAGAGGATTTACAAAAAGGAGCAGGTAATCATTTGAGTGCACGGCAGGCTGCACTCATAGCTCGCGATGCAGATGTGGGTACCCTACTGCTGACGCACCTGCTCCCCTTTAGGAATCCTCAACTTTATCTGGAAGAAGCGGGCCGAATATTTAAAGATGTGAGTATTGCTCAGGAAGGTGAAGTTTATAATCTAGGCTATCCTTTATCCGATCTATATGTCAAAGACTAAAAAGCAAAGGCCCGGTTTCCCGGGCCTTGTTTCTTATGGGATCACACACCCTCCTCTGAAAAAACGAACATTCAGGTGATTTAATCTGTTAGTTTGTTCTCTATTTTATAGTCTCCTATTATTTCTTCATACCATTCATTATAAACAGACGGAATTTCATCTTCTAATATTTTATCTTTTATTAGGTCTTTATGATCCTTTAGTTTTGCATCTTTTTCTTCTTTTTTATCAATCAATTTAATTATATGATATCCATGTTCGGATTTCACCGGTTCACTTATTTCATCTATATCCAGACCAAATGCTGCTTCCTCAAATTCTTTAACCATTTTACCTCTACCGAAATACCCTAAATCACCGCCCGATTCAGCACTTCCATCTATTGAATGTTCAGCAGCCAAATCCTCAAAACTTTCGCCTTCTTGTAATTTATTATAAATTTCTACAGCCTCGTCTTCTTCTTCAACTAAAATATGACTTGCTTTAACTTGTTCTTCTTCCTTGAAATCTTTTTTATTATTTTCGAAATATTCTTCTATTTCATCATCCGTTATTTCAATTCTCGGTTCTAATAACTTTTTAATTTTAAAATTCATATCTATATTTTTTTCGATTTCTTTCATATCATATCCATAATACTCCATTGCTTCGGTAAATGCGTCTTCTCCACCATATGTTTCAGTCATTTTTTCCAGTTCAGCCTGAATTTCTTTATCTGTAACTTTTATACCTGCTTTCTCTGCTTCTGAATTTATAATTATCTCATTTATTAAAGATTCTAATAATTGTTCCCCGCCCTGTGCTACAAGTATATTGTATAAATCATCTTTGGTTATTACCTCATCATTAACTTTTGCTACAACTTCACTATTTGTATTACTGCATCCTGCCGTGCTTAAAATTAGTATTGTTATAATACCTAATACAGATATTCTTTTTAGATACTTGTTGTTTTTCAAATTTATCACTGTTTTTCCCCCATATTTAAAATTTTTAAACTAAAATATACTTCTTTTTCTTACCAAAAACTTAACATCGTAATTCCTACCGTGCACTTTAATTATTTTTAGCTATAGACAAACAAAATCCTGACCATATTTTCACCATCCCTAACAAATAATTATAACATAGAAAATAATTATATGCCCTTTATTAACCGTAAATTTAGGATTTTTTTATATTTATCGTTTTTATCTTTTCATCTTGTTACATAAAAACAAAATTTTGGAATGAAATCCAAGACCCTTTACCGGTTTTTTATAGATAGAAACGGTTTATGGAAAATGAGACTCTGCAAAAAAAATATGAAGGACTTTGAAATCCAATTGATAATAAAATTAATGAAAGAAAGATTTTCAAAAATAAAAAAAGGAATAAATATGAGAATCATCTCATAATATTCCTTGTCGTTGTAGAACTTTATTTTATTTTGAATGACTTTATTTCACGTTGTAAAACTTTGTTTTACA
>CAYOQX010000131.1:0-5063 GCA_964406195.1 uncultured Alkaliphilus sp.
AGCTATAACCTGGGACACCGAACGCAGAAGCTCCGGTAAAATCGTTATGATGGATGCACCTAACACCGCACCATATGTACTCCCCATACCGCCCAAAACTGCCATACACAGTATTTCTATTGATCTCATAAAACCGAAGTCATTTGGGTTAATGTATCTAAACAGAAAAGCATACAACCCTCCGGCCAGCCCTGCATAAAAAGCACCAATGATAAAAGCCAGGATTTTAAATCGGGTTGTGTTAATTCCCATTGCCTCGGCCGCAAGTTCGTCTTCGCGTATGGCAATAAAAGATTTTCCGACGCGGGAACCTATTATTCGGCTAAGGGAGAAAATAACCAAAATGAGTGCCGCCGTCGCCACATAAATATTTGTAACCTTCGGTATACCTCGGAGTCCCATAGGGCCCCCCGTAATCTTTAAATTAAGCAATATGTTTTTTGTAATTTCCCCAAAGCCCAGGGTAGCTATGGCAAGATAGTCACCCCTTAGTCTTAATGTCGGTACTCCTATAATAAACCCAAAAAAGGCAGCCACCAAGGCGCCCAAAATGATAGATACTAGAAAGGGCAATTGCAGTTTAAGTGTAAACAAGGTGGCGGCATATGCTCCCAAGCCCATAAAGGTAGCATGACCTAAAGAAAGCTGGCCTGTATAGCCGGACACCAAATTAAGGCTTACTGCCAATATAGAGTTTATTATAATAACTGTCAAAATTTGCAAATAATAGTTCAAATCGTTTCACCTACACCTTCTCCTGAATCCTACGACCTAAAAGCCCGGTAGGCTTGACCAATAAAATTAAAATTAAAACCGCAAAAGCAATAGCATCTTTGTAACTTGATATATATACAGCGCCAAGCATTTCAACCAAACCGAGAATCAGACCGCCTAACATTGCGCCGGGAATATTTCCGATACCACCCAATACTGCAGCTACAAACCCTTTTAAACCGGGAAAAAACCCCATCATAGGGTCTACTGAGCTGAAATAAATACCTACAAGTACTCCCGCAGCACCGCCTAGTGCAGAACCGATTGCAAAGGTAAATGAAATTACCTGGTCTATTTTTATACCCATAAGCTGTGCTGTTTCTTTGTCTTGGGCTGTGGCCCTCATTGCCTGGCCCAGCCTGGTTTTTTGTATCAGAAATTGTAGTCCCACCATGAGGACAACCGATACTAATAAAATTATAAGCTGTAGGGAAGAAATTTGCAAGTTCCCTAATTTCAGATTTGTAACGTTAAAACTGGCAGGAAAAGCCCTTGCACGAGGACCTGCCAACATCAAAACCGCATTTTGTAAAAAAATCGACATTCCGATTGCACTAATAAGGGAAGCTATACGGCTAGACTCCCTCAAAGGTTTATATGCCGCCTTTTCGATTATAATGCCTAAAATACACGAACCAACCATACTTAAAAGAAGTGCTATAATAAAAGGCAACTTATAAACAGATACCGCTATAAGGCCAATGAAAGCCCCTATCATATATATTTCGCTGTGTGCAAAATTAATCAATTCAAGAATCCCATAAACCATTGTATATCCCAAGGCTATCAGTGAATATGTGCTACCAAGTGTTAGACCGTTTATTATTTGTTCAAAAACCATTTCTCAAATCCATTCCTTTCCATAGGATAAAGCCAATGGATGGAATATTCCATCCATTGGACATTAATCATAAAAGAATTTTTAACGTAATTTTGTAAATTTACCATCCTCGACCTTGAGTATGATTATATCTTTTACGACATCCCCAATAGGAGTGAAGGAAGTACTACCTGTAATCCCGGGAAAATCCTTAATTTCTAACATTTCTTTTTGATGAGCTTCTCCGCCTACGCCACCGGCATTTTCAAGTGCAGTAAGTAAAATCATAGCTGCATCATAAGCCTGGGCAGCAAACATATCGGGTTCTTCGTTAAATTTCTCTTTATATGCCTTAACAAATTTCTGTGCATTTTCAGAAGGATCATCTGTAAAAAATCCGGCAGTAAAGACAGAGCCCTCTACAGAGTCTCCACCAAGTTCTACTAAAATTGGAGAATAGAAACCGTCCGCACCGAGAATTGTAACATCCAATCCCTGATCCTCGGCCTGTTGTGCTATTTTAGCAGCTTCGGTATAGTAACCCGCCACATAAAGAGCATCCGGATTTTGACCCTTAATTTTTGTCAGCTGCGTTCTAAAGTCCTTGTCATCATCAACATATGTTTCAACACCTGTTACTTCTCCGAGTTCATTAGCTCTTTGCTCGAATGCATCTTTCAGGGAAACCCCATAATCATTATTCTCATACATTATAGCAAATTTTTCGAGCCCTAGCTCCTCTGCAGCAAATTCCACTAGTTGAACAGCTTGGACCTCATCGGATAAGCAATTTCTAAAGACATAGTCGCCTATTTCAGGTACACCTACAGCTGTTGAAGATGAGGATATCATTACGACCTCCGCATCATTTGTTATCGGTCCCGCAGTCAGTGTTTCTGCACTGATTACCCCACCGACTATAGCAGTAACCTTATCCTGTTCAATAAGTTTTGATGCAGCATTTGCAGTTTCAGTCTGGTCTCCACGGGTATCTTCGGATACTAGACGAATTTTTTTACCATCGATTCCGCCTCTTTGGTTAAACTCGTCTACAGCAACTTCTACACCATTTTTTGTACTCATACCATAGCTGGCAACATCTCCTGTAAGAGGTCCTATGGTACCGATTTTTATTTCATCCTCGGTCCCTGTACCCCCCTGGGATGTATCCGCGGCTTCTTGGCCTCCGCCGCATCCTGATAATAATCCTACAGCTAGAACAATCGTTAGGAGCAGGATTATAAATTTTGATCTTTTAAACATTAAAAAACCCCCTTAAAATCTTTAGTATAGCAAAGCAATTTCTTAGAGAACTATGGTCACCCCCTTCGGTACATAAATATAGCAAATTACTTATGATAAGGCCATAACCAATACATCCCTGTGGAACTAAAATCATTGGATTTTATATCATATTATAATCTACTTACATGGAAATGTCACTAACAAAAGCGACAATTTATCGATAAACTTACATAAAGGATGTATAATTAAACCTTTGCAGGGGAAAATGTGAAATTAGCTCACCTATAATCAGAGTTTTGCGGTTTCATTCAAGCTGTTTCATGCTTTGCCGTCTTCCTTCAGGGAAACCCACCATACTAAAAAATAAGCAATAAAAAAGCTACCACCCACCCACCAAACTGATGAGTACTAGCTCTTTTCATCTGGTGCGAGGGAAGAGATTCGAACTCTCACGCCATCTCTGGCAATAGTCCCTCAAACTATCGCGTATACCGGTTCCGCCACCCTCGCACTTTAATCTTTACTTTTATATTCAACATATTAATAAAATAATTATGGGACAGCTATCATTTAACAGGTAGAATTCATGCCATCCCATCATGTGTATAATTTTGTCTACCCTATTCATTATAATGTTTTTTATCCATAGTGTCAACACACCTTAAGTGTCACAGTTATTTATTTAATATTAACATACCAATTGCTAATGTTATGGAAAACATTACAGCCTTGTGGTTCCAAACAACCTTTGATTTTTTTATTTGTTATTATGGCACCATTTCTAAAAAGTAAACTAATATATGGCAATTCCTTTGCAACATGCTCTTCTATTTTACTAAATTTCTGTTTCTTCAGTCCCAAATCAGTACTGCCTAGATAGGCGTCCAATAAGATGTCCATCTTCTCATTGTTGTAAGCAATAAAATTAGTGTTGCCTATTGCAGATGAGTGGAGTATATCTGTAATGTTTGGTATATAAGACAGTTCCCATCCCCCTAGAAATAAGTCATAATTATTGGTGTTAATTTGTTTTTCAAGGTCATCCCACTCTAAAAATTCAATTTCCAATTGTACACCTATTTCTTTTAAGTTTTCTTGAATAAATAATGCGGTTTGATCCCTCAGCTTATTGCCCGTGTTCGTGATTAACTTAAGGTTTAGGGCCTCACCCCTCTCATTTATTCTTAAACCGTTTTCATCTTTCAGTATATAACCTGCCTCTTCTAAAAAAGTTTCAGCCAAGCTGGGATTATATCCAAGCTGAATTTTGCTGTAGTCATATAGCCAAGAGTTAGGCATAATAGGATAATCAACTACTGTGGCATGGCCCAAATAAATATTACTGACAATTTTTTCCCTATCAATACTGTAGGCTATTGCCTTTCTAATATTTATATTATTCAAAATATCTTTTCTAAAATTAAAACCTATGAACTCATAATCCGGTATAGCAAATTCCTCGTATTTTGTTGTTTTGTCATCCGCATACTTGCCCCAATCCACTATTTCAGTACGTACAAGGTCGATAACTCCATTTTCGAACAGTGATAACTGGGCTTCCTCGTCCGGCACAATAAGAATATTAATTTCATCTATATAAGGTCTATCTCCCCAATAATTATCATTACGAATTAAGGATATTTCCCTGGTTTTTTCATACTCTTTTATTTTATATACCCCGGTTCCAACAATACTTGAGTCATCTTGCTCCAGAAGTTGTTCCCGATTATTTTGATAAACATGTCCAGGTAAAATAGGAAATGTCATAGTTTCGAGTATATTAGCTATGTCACCGGATACACTAACCCTTATAGTATTATCGTCAATTTTAGCAATGTTTGTTATGTTTTTTAATGATTCTTTGTATATTGAAATTTTATCTAAGCCTCTGATATTTCCTTTTATTATGTTAAATGTAAACACTACATCATCCGCAGTCAGGGGATGCCCATCGTGCCACTTAATTCCTGTTCGTAATTTAAAATCTACATTCCCCATTTCGTCAAATTCCCAACTTTCAGCTAATAATGGTTCTATACTCATATCTTCCCTAAATGTAACTAACCCCTCATATAGCAAATGATGAATCTGAAATAAATCATTGTTCCTATTAAACAATGGATTAAATGTATTGAATCTGGTGGTAGATACGGTTATTGTCCCACCATCTGCCGGATCATGATTTTCCGATGTTCCTTCTTCCGGTTTTTCACTTTCCATATCC
>CAYOQX010000132.1:0-5029 GCA_964406195.1 uncultured Alkaliphilus sp.
CACGCCTGATAAGCGTGAGGTCGGTGGTTCGAATCCACCTGAGCCCACCAAAATTGCAAAACATATAATTGAATTAAAGAGTATAGAGTAGGATCCTTGAAAATAATATTTTTAGGGGTCCTACTTTTTTAGATTTATCAACAATAGCCCGATAGGTTTTAATTACTTCCACAATATCATTAAAGGGACAAAATAAAATGGACAGAGTCAGAGGGACAGAAAATAAGGAGGAAGGTAATTATGCAAGGTGTAACACATATGATGGCCGGGATTGTTTCCGCTATGGCTGTTGCCCCCAATGAACCCAAAGCAATAGGATTGGCCGCACTGGGTTCTATATTGCCGGACATAGATCATGGCAGCAGCTTTATCGGCAGGCGCATACCCTTTGTAAATAAATTTGTAAAACACAGAGGGGTAACGCACAGTTTAATAGCAACTGTCATTGCTTTCTATATAAATCCATGGCTGGGGCTTGGGTATGCAAGTCATATAATTCTCGACATGTTGACAAAACAAGGGGTGAGGTTGCTTTTTCCGTTTTACGGGATGTACGGTCTGAAAATAGTCCGGACCGGCGGAGTGTTTGAAAAAATTTTAAGGACAGCCTTAATCGGTTGTTTTTTTATTATACTGTTTAAAAACATATTAAATCCCTTTTATCCATAACCTGTGCTCATATTTTGTTTTACCTGTTTCTTTTTCGGGGAAATTAGGATAATATGATATTATGGGCAAAATACAATTGACCGGGTTTAAAGTAAATGTTTAAGGTAGGGGGTGTTTTGATGCAGCAAGTCTTGGATTTATTTATGAACATAAACATAAGGGATATTGTTGACATGGCTATTGTAGCTGTTGTTTTTTACAAACTGTATATGCTCATTCGCGAAACCAGGGCGGAGCAACTGATTAAGGGGATACTGGTGTTGTTAATAGCCACGCAAATAAGCGAATGGCTGCAACTCCACGTAATCAACTGGATATTGAAGAATACAATGACTGTAGGATTGATTGCCCTTCTTATTGTGTTTCAGCCCGAACTGAGAAGGGCACTTGAACATATAGGCAGAACCAGATTTTTAACTAAATCTATAGTTGATATAGAGGAGGAGGAAATAAAAAACACGGTAAGGGAATTGGTGGAAGCGGTAGAATTTTTATCAATACAAAAAATGGGGGCCCTTGTTATAATCGAAAGAGAAACCGGATTAAGTGAAATCATTGAAACAGGAACACGAATCAACGGAAAAATTTCCTGCGAATTACTTATAAATATTTTTATTCCGAATACCCCACTGCATGACGGGGCGGTTGTTGTCAGAAAAGATCAGGTATTGGCAGCAGGCTGTCTGTTACCTTTAACTGATAATCCCAATATCAGCAAGTCATTAGGCACAAGGCACAGAGCCGGTATAGGTATCACTGAAAGATCGGATTCAATGGCTGTCATTGTTTCTGAAGAAACCGGTGACATTTCAATTGCGGAGCACGGCAAAATCAGAAGGTTTCTGGACATTGAAAATTTATCACGTATTTTGATTCAAAAATACAGGGCGGAAGAAAACCGTCAGTGGCAGTTTTTAAGGAAGAAGTGGAGGAACAAAGATGAAAAGGATGAGAAATAGGAATATAGCACCTAAGATTATTTCAATTCTTTTTTCCCTCGTTTTATGGATATATGTTATGGGAACAATCAATCCGGATGCACATAGAAATCTGACAAATATGCCTGTGGTTTTGATGAATACGGAAGAATTGGATGCAAACGGATTGGCTATCAAAGGCAGCGGTGATTTCAGGGTAAAGGTCAGATTGACAGGAAAAAGGGACAGGGTATTTAAGGTATCCCCGGATGAAATTCAAATCAAAGCGGACCTGCGGGGATGCAGAGAAGGTGAAAATAATATACCCTTGGAGGTTACCGCACCCAATAATGTAGAAATAGATATCACTCCCAGGTTTATCAATGTGGAATTGGAAAAAATCATAAGCAGGCGAAAAGAGGTAAGGGTCTTGACATTCGGTACTCCCGAAAAAGATTTTGTTGTAGGGGACTTAGAATACGAACCTACGGTGGTAGAGATTGAAGGTCCGGAGAGCTGTGTCAATTCGGTGGAAAGCGTAATTGCGGAACTGGATGTGACCGAAGCATCCGAAAATCTTGCAATGAACCTCCCTCTAAGACCGGTTGACAGCAAAGGCGACAGGATAGAAAATGTGGAAGCAAAAACACCGCATGTAAGGGTTTCGCTGAAAATCGATCTGTTAAAATCCGTTCCTATTAAGCCCGATTTACGGATAACTACGGATACCGGCTATGTTGTTGCCGATGTGAAAGTCGATCCGACCGATGTCATATTAAGGGGACACAAGGGACAGATCCGTGAAATAACCGAGGTTATTACAGAACCTATTGAGTTTAGCGGTTTAAATCAAGACAAAACAGTGAATGTAGGATTAAAATTGCCTGAGGGGACAGCCCTACAGGATGATATATCCGTTACGGTTAATTTACATTTGGAAAAAATGGATGAATCGACTTTTAAAATCAGCAGGGATGAAATAACATTTAATAATATAGGAGAAGGCCTTGAAGTGGATAAAAGCAGTATTCCCGAAAATATAGATGTGAGAATAATCGGATTGAGAGATGTATTGGATTCTATTGGGGAAAATGATATAAAGATAGAGGTGGACTTAAATGAACTGAGTGCGGATAAATACAGCATTGAGCTGACGGCACAGCTTCCATTTACCATTGAAAAAAATATCAATGAACTATATCTGAGTCCGGATACTATCGATATCGAATTAGTGAATAAAGAGTGATTACAATGCTGAATGATTGATAATGACAGGTATTCTAATAGATAAAAGGTGATGGTTGATGCTTAATGATAAAAGAATTCGCGTTATTATAGGACATTACGGCAGCGGTAAAACCGAGTTTTCAATAAATTATGCCGTCAATTTGGCGAAACTGGGCAAAAAAGTGGCGCTGGTTGATTTGGATGTTGCAAATACGTACTTCAGGAGCAGGGAAAAATTCAAATTTTTAGAGGGTTACGGCATACTGACAAAATCCAGTAATATAGAGGGGTCGGGGACCGACTTGCCCGCTATATCTCCCGGTGTCCTGGGACCGTTGCAAGATGATGATTGTAATGTAATAATGGATGTGGGCGGTGATTTTGTAGGTGCAAGGGCATTGGGCAGGTACCGTAAGTATCTGATGCCGGGCAAATATGATATGTTTTGTGTAGTAAATGCAAACAGGCCCGAAACCCAAACAGCCCAAGGTGTTATCCGCCATATAGAAGCTATCGAAAAAACTGTCGGGGCTGATGTAACCGGGCTTGTCAATAACACCCACATGTTGGGGTACACTGCAGTGGAGGATGTATTGAGGGGTATGGATGTTTGCAGGGAAGTTTCAGATATATTGGATATACCCGTAAAATATATCAGCACTGTTCAAAATATTGCAAAAAAATTGCCGAGTCATATGGAAGGTCAAATCATGCCCATAAAAATGATTATGCGTGAGGATTGGATGTAGAAAATAACAAATATCATAATATAGATTTTAATACAACTAGAAGAAGGGGGATTTAAAATGGTAAAAGCCAAAGGAAAGGTTGTATTCGATGAGGATCGCTGTAAAGGCTGTGAATTATGTACAACCGTCTGCCCTGTGAATATAATTAAAATGGATGAAAGTAGAATCAATGCCAAGGGCTATCATCCGGCTACTATATATGAAATGGACAAGTGTATTGCATGTGCAAGTTGTGCAATTATTTGTCCCGATTTAGTAATCACTGTAAAAAAAGTAGACTAACGAAGAACTGTCAGGAGGGAAACTAATGGTCAAAGTATTGATGAAAGGAAACGAAGCACTTGGTGCTGCAGCTATCAAAGCGGGATGTAAATATTTCTTCGGATATCCAATCACACCGCAGAGTGAATTACCTGAATATATGGCCAGGGAATTACCCGAGGCGGGAGGGGTGTTCATTCAGGCAGAATCGGAAGTAGCCGCCATCAACATGGTATATGGGGCTGCAGGTGCGGGGAAAAGGGTATTAACATCGTCTTCCTCTGTGGGGATTGCCCTAAAGCAGGAGGGAATCAGCTATATAGCTGCCGCCGAACTGCCCTGTGTCATTATAAATATATCCAGGGGAGGCCCGGGATTAGGGGGAATCCAACCCTCACAGTCGGATTACTTTATGGCTACAAGAGGTGGGGGAAACGGAGATTACAGACATCCGGTATATGCCCCGGCGACAGTCCAGGAGGCTGTTGATTTGATGATGGAAGCCTTTAATGTGGCTGATTACTACAGGACTCCGGTTATTGTGTTGGGAGACGGAATGTTGGGCCAGATGATGGAGCCCGTTAAATTTAAAGAACCTAAAAAAAGGGATCTTCCTCCCAAGGATTGGGCGACAACCGGAACAAAGGGTAAAA
This sequence comes from uncultured Alkaliphilus sp., assembly GCA_964406195.1. Lineage (GTDB taxonomy): Bacteria > Bacillota > Clostridia > Peptostreptococcales > Natronincolaceae > JAAZJW01. The sequence continues at coordinate 4,477 of CAYOQX010000132.1, forward strand.
GAAAACCGAACATTGTAACATCCTTATTCCTGGATCCGCAGGCACTTGAGGATCATAATTGGAAATTGGATAAAAAATATAAAGAAATAGAGAAAAATGAAGTTATGTATGAAATGTATAAAATGGAAGACGCGGAAATTGTACTCGTTGCCTATGGTACGACTGCAAGGATTGTTAAAAGTGCTGTTGAAACATTGAGAGAAGATGGAATAAAGGCGGGGCTTATCAGGCCGATTACGGTATGGCCGTATCCGAACGAAGCATTTGATAAAATCCCGGCTGACGCCAAGGCCATATTAACCGTGGAGATGAGCACGGGCCAGATGATCGATGATGTAAAAATTGCAAATAGGGGAAGGCTTCCGGTACATTTTTACGGAAGAACGGGGGGAATGGTCCCCACACCCGATGAAATTATTGCAAAGGTCAAAGAAGTGCTTGGAGGTGCGAAATAATGACTGTGGTATTCGGAAGGACTAAAGGACTGACGGAAAAAGAAACCCATTATTGTCCGGGATGTACCCATGGAATTATTCATAGATTAGTAGGAGAG
>CAYOQX010000133.1:0-4915 GCA_964406195.1 uncultured Alkaliphilus sp.
TCACCGCCCTCAGAAGGTTTAATCCTTGCCGTTGCACTAAGAGGTAAAGAAACCAAAACACCATACTTGGTTAAATGATCTACTTCCACGCTAATAGTGTTGTCTGATACCTTGCCGCCAATATTTACCCAGTTTTTTTGTGCTTCGTCGTAGTAATAAACAGCTGGGTTTTGGTCACTACCAAGAGCATCAGAGTCAAAGTTAAATTTGATATTTACCTTTTTTGCGAAATTGTAGCTTTTCTCTCCATCTACACAAATTTCATAAACATCGCTCAACAGTCTGAAACCAACAGGTATGGCAGGAGGCTCTTTTAAACGCTCAATTTTTACCTCCAAATCATCAGTTCCGGTCAACGCACCGGCCGGTATTTCCATGACAACATCACTGCCGAGATTAACCGTACCTCCTTTGCCGGGCCTAATCTTATCACTTGCAGACGGTGTATCCGGCTTAGTACCCGTAATTTTATAAGTAAAAGTAACAACATCACTATTTTCCCTACCCGGGCCTATGGTTATAGCTTTAATGGTAGTGTCCTTGGTTATTTCGATTGGTCGGTTGATTTTTCCCACAATTTTATCACCACGTGTCGACCACCATCTCTTAGCAACCCAATTATAAATAGGGCTGTCCAAGGTAGGAGTACTGCCATCAGTGGTGTAATGAATTTTATCTTGATCCATATGTTTATTCTCAAGTTTTATTTTAGTTCCGGCCGGAACTGTTCCGCTTCCGTGATCTGCCGTCGGTGCATCCCATTTAGGTACTGATTTGGTTAACACTTCAATTTCATTAACATTTTTAACAAACAAAGGACCTGTTTGTTCAGTCACGGCACGCTGTCCCGGCATCAAATGTAAAGCATCAAGTTCGTTCATGTAGTTAGGGTTATCGCTTTGGGCAGAGGTCAAAGCAAGAATAGTTTCCACCTTAACTTTTCCTCTTGTAGAGCCGGGAATATGTCCATCACCGTCACCGTCACTACCGGTTTTGAAATTGGGAAAACGATAACGATCGTCTTTTAACAACTCATCAACCGTAAGTGTCATATAATAGCCATCCTCCGAAGTAAATTTAATCAGTGTGGCATTGGATTTAATATCAGCCTGCCCAGGACCGAGAAGATAACGAAGCTCAACCCCTTTACCTACATACCATTGTTTGGTAGGCCAGGTGTTAATGCAACTGTAGGTTTCCTGAATCTGGGGCATCGCCTCAAGCTGAGATTGTGTATACTTCTTGGGTTTGGCCACACCTTGTCCTGTAATTTCCAATACAATATCCCCATCCCCAGGATCTGAAGGATCAGGTTCTGTGCCTCCCCCCTCTATTTTTACCAAATCGTCAATAGCTGCCCTCAAAGATGCTAGAACGTTATCTACTTGTTCCTGGGTTGCTTCTTCATCCTCCAATACATCCTGTGCGTCAGCTAAGGCTGCGGCAAAACCTTTCCAGCCCCCTTCAGTGTAGTCTTTTTTATTCAGTTCAGTTGCTTCATCAACTATTGCCTTAAGTCCGCTCTTGTCTACAGACTTATCATCTGTGATTTCTAGTTTTTTTGCCTCTACATCTTTACCGTAACCGGCTACAATTGTCAAATCACCCTCAATATCATGAGGAACTATGAATGTTGTATTATATCTACCATCACTATCAGATTTTACGCCATCAAAATAAACTATATCTCCCTTGTTATCCACAACTTTAATTAGAACAAATGTGCTTGGCTTCGCATCACCATTTAAGGTAATCTCATCACCAATTTTCGCTTTTGTGGGATCTATTTTCAATGTAACCGAATTTCCCGGTTCTTCTGTTTCTATTAGGCCACCAGTTGCGCCATAATAATCCGGAAACCCTTTACCATATATGCCCCAGGATTCCGATGGTAAAACACCCCCGTCCTTCAACTGTTCTTGAACAATGGTTGTGGCTCCCGGGTTGTTTGAACCGGGACTTGATTTTATTACACTGTCATCCGCCGCTAAAACCTGCGCAGGCGGCACTGCCACAGCAAATATGTTTGCAATCAGTAAAGTAATCAAAATGATAGAATAAATCTTATAATGAGATTTCTTTTTTGTAACCCTCATTAATTAAGCCCCCTTCGAACTATTTTATTAACTGTGAGTAATTGCCTAATTATATCGAATCTTTGGCCTGGTTCATTGAATTGTTTTGTTGCCATAAAGATATAAAATAGACAGCCCCTGTTGGAAGCTGTCTATTTTATAAAAAACCTCTGTTATCTTGCAAACAAATAAACAAAAAGGTTATCTATGTATAGTTTCTCCTTTCCAACGATGGGAGGCACAAAAATTTCTTTTCATACCCTGACGGTTAACGACCATAGAACAATCCTTAGGTCAGCTAACTCGGAGCTGTTTATAATACCTAAACATTATGGCAATATTTAGGGTTTTTTCCATTATAACATGTGTTTTGAACATGTGTCAAGCAGTCGATATATGCAATATTCAAAACTAATATGTGTGTTTTTACACTCCTTTATCCTTTATTGTAAAATCATATCATTACTATCCTTTTCATTTGCAACTCCCTCAACAATAGGCATCCTCTTTACTTGAGTATAACAGGATTTCGATCTGTCTCAAACGAAAATTTATCTGTTTGCGCTGCGGTTTTAAAATAACATGGTTCACTCTAACCATTTTCATTTTCTACACTATACACATACTTAGTGTCAGGCATAAGATGTGTAAGCCGTGCAGAAAAACGATTGCAGGCTTGCCTGAATTTTTCCCCATTAATTCTTTCGTGTTGCAATTCATCAAAATCATGGTTAATAGCTTTCTTACTTATGTTTTTTTCGAAATTTTCACATAATTTGCCCCCTGCATTCAGAAATATTAATAGTTAAGAGGCAATGCTATTGCCTCCTAACTCAGTTTTATTTACTTGAATATAATAGGATTTCTATCTGTTTCGTTAGTAAGTTCATCAACCATGTAAATTTTTATTACATCATCGGGTTCAATATTGAATCCGGCTCTGATATCTATCCCATCTGTATCAGAATTAACCCGTATTGAATTCAAACTTTGTTGCACGCCATTTCTTAAATGAACAAATACTACTTCCAATTGATCAGGTCTTCCTGCCATAGCCTTTGCCGTAACCCCAAAATCTTTAAATCCTGTTACATTCTGCAGTATAAGCATCGTCGCACTTTCCGTCTCCTCTTTTATATAATCATCGCTTTCTTTAACGATTAATTCATATAATGGAGATTCTTCATCTTCTGCCAGATTATATGTAAATTCAACTACTTCACTGTCATATTTTCCCGGAGCTATCACAATTGCTTTTATTGTTGTATCTTGATTTATTTCAATGGGCTTATTTAAATGAGGCTGATAGTAGGTCCTGCTAACATTGAACATTTTACTGTTTACATCAGGTTCACTGCCATCTAATGTATAGTAAATCCTTATTTGGTTGAAATTCGGATGGTCTAAAAAAACCTCAGTTCCCGATTCAACAGTACCCGGTTGGGGGTTAGCCTGCACTGCATCCCATTTTTCAGGTTTTTTTGAAGATATAATTATTCTGTTGATATATTTTAATTGCCAAGCATTTGTCTGTTCAGTCAAAGCCCTCTGTCCCATGAAAATTCTGAAACCATCGCTATCATTCATTCTTTCCGGATCAATCTCATACCCTTCACCTGCTACACTTTTTAAAGATATTATTGTATCTACCCTATGTTTACCCTCATTAGAACCTTCATTTAGTCCGGGAAAACAGAATCTCTCATCTTCAAATAATTCTTGCTTTGTAAAAGTTGTAGACCAATTATCCTGTGTTTTAAATGTTATTGTTTCCATTTCCTCTAAATTGACATTGGCTTCATCTAAAATGTCTTGGAGCCTTACACCTTCTGCTATATACCATTTATTTGTAGGCCAATCATTGATTGAACTGTAAACATTTCGAACCTGTTCCATGCTTTGGAGTTTTTCTTTATCAAATTCAAAATCCTTATCCGAATCATCAAATGTTAAATATATATTTTCTGATTTGTCTATGTTGACCAGAAATCTAAATTCAAATTTATCTTCAAGTTCAGGGGCTATTAAAACTATTTTATGCTTGCCGGATTTAGCATCATTTGGGATTTCGTAGTCAAATTCAAATTTTTTATCTACAATATCCAGCTCAGTCGAAAAAACTTCTTTTCTGTCAGGATCTGTTATCCTTAAATTCAATTCCGATATGTTTTCTGCAACACCCCTAATTTTTACAACATCCTCCAATTCAAAAAACTGGTATTCTTCTTCAGGCAGAGTTAATTCTAAATATGGTTGTTCAGGCCCTCCGGATTCGTCTTCCTCAACTATATACATAAACTCAGCTACATCGCTACTATGTTTGCCCGGTCCTATAACAACAGCCTTTATAGTTGTGGTTTCATTTATTTCTATTGGTTGGTTGAATCTTCTATCATTTTCCCAGCGCGGTGCTATAATGTTAAATATATTACTGTTTAGATCAGGTTCAGATCCATCCGTAGTATAATATAATTTTGCATTTTCGAGATCACTATATCTAGGACATGAAAGGGTGATTTTGGTACCCGGACTAACAGTTTCCCCCGGCTCCGGACTGTTCGAATCAACAATTGGTGCATCCCATTGACCAACTTCTTCTGTCTCTTTATATACCAGGGATTATTTTGTTCCGTAACTGCCCGTTGACCCATCATTAACCTAATTCCGTCACTATCGTTCATTCTTTCATAATCATCTTCCGCACTGATTAAGGCTAAAAGGGTTGGAACTTCTACCTGCCCTTTATCAGAACCGGGTATCCTGCCATCACCACCATCACCTTCCATAAAATCGGGAAAACGATAACGCGTTTCTTCCAAAATTTCCTCTACTGTAAACTC
>CAYOQX010000134.1:0-1955 GCA_964406195.1 uncultured Alkaliphilus sp.
AACAGAGCCTGATATTGTATTTCTTAGGGAAGATACAGCATCTAACGAGAGTGTAGTCTCTAAGCTAGCTCAACTTAATATTCCTTATATTGTTATCGAATTTTTCTCAATGGAAGAGCAAATAGAGAGTATATCTACAATAGGCAAAGCCATAGGCGCTGAAGAAAAAGCAAATCAATATATAGATTATTATAGAAAGGTTATAGAAGATACAGAAAAAATTTCGTCTTCAATACCTGAGGATGAAAGGGTTAGATTATATCATTCCGTCAATGAGGCAGTTCGTACAGACATTAAAGATAGTCTTCCTGCTGATTGGATTAAAGTAACCGGCGGCATAAATGTATCTATAGAAGATGAGTTAAAAACATCAGGTGATAAATCGTTTGCCACATTGGAGCAGATTTATCTTTGGGATCCGGACATAATAATTGCTAATGAATCAGGAGTCCCGGATTATATGTTGAGCAACGAACAGTGGGCAGGTTTAAGAGCAGTTAAGGAAAAAAAGGTTTATCAGATACCCAATGGAGTTTCACGATGGGGGCATCCCGGCTCGTTAGAGACACCTCTCGCTGTGTTATGGACTTCTAAACTTCTATATCCACAATATTTTGAGCATATCAACCTTGAAGAGGAAACGAAAAAATATTATAAAGACTTTTTTGATATTTCCTTGGATGATAAGCAGGTAAAGCAAATATTAAGAGGAGAAGGAATGAGAGAACCGAAAACTAATAAATAATTTGGAGGATTACATTATGCAAACATTTGTATGTATCGATGACACCGATAATTTAGAAGAAAAAAGTACAGGTAAATTAGCACAAATTATAATTGAAGATATAGAAAAAAGGGGTATGGGGAAATGTTCATTTATAACGAGGCATCAATTATATTTTCATCCTGCTATTCCTTATACTTCACACAATAGTACTATGTGTTTTGTTGTGGAACATACTGACAATATCTACGTACCGTTGAAGGATTTAGCCATAGATTTTTTAATAAATGAAAGTGCAGAAGGTTCAGATCCCGGTCTTTGTATAGTAGAGATGGCGAAATTAAAGGATAAGGAATTGGTGATGAATTATGGCAGAAGGGCAAAAAGTGAAATTTTAACTAAGGAATTAGCATATGAAACTGCAGATAAACTAGGTGTTCATCTTTCTGAGCACGGGGGCACGGGGGATGGAATAATCGGTGCATTAGCAGGGGTCGGACTTCGTCTTACCGGTAGTGATGGACGCATTAGAGGGAAAATAACATTTCCTTCACTAGGAAATGTTTTAACTGTAAGAGACATTCTAGACAATTCAACTATTGATGAAGTGAGAAGCTTAGAGGGGGATTTAATCTCCAAAGAAGAAAAAGTTATTTTAGGCGAAAAAGTAAAGACTGTATTTTTGGATTACAAAGAGGTTCTGCTTATATATAAAAAGTTTGATGAGATAACCAACACTTACAATTGGCATACAAGCATAAGGGAGCAGTGGAAAAATTATTAATATAATTAATAAGGGCAGCTAATTTAGGTTGCTATGAAATCTAGTTTTAATCGAGATGCATAAAAAGATATTATAAAAATATATAAAAAAAGAAGGAAAATTAAATAAATTGTAGAATAGGTAGAATAGACAAATTATACTAAAATAAATTATATATTGCTATATTCTCCGAGTCGTTATGCCCTAAAGTGTATATCCATGGGAAAACGACCGTGCTTAAAAAATTAAGCGAACGGTAAAACGGGAAACTGTTTTGCCCCCCATATTGGAAAGGAGTAGCCGAAGGTATTTTTTAATACTTTATTAATCTGGACGGGGGTCCGGATTTTTTCTTTTAAAAAAACGAAAAAATCCGGCAAGAACCATTCTGCTTATTCTGGCAGCAAATGATGTTGGAGGCGATAGCAGTGATGGCAGCAATGGCAGCTTATCGAAGTGCCAAAAGGG
>CAYOQX010000134.1:1973-4868 GCA_964406195.1 uncultured Alkaliphilus sp.
TAAAAATTAACGCCGTTCTTACTTTCAAGAGCAGAGTTAACCTTGGAAAGGATATTGAAATAACTTTTCTCATTCGGGGAGAGTTGAAAAAAATGTTGGAGGTGAAGAACTTGAAAGCTATACCAATTTTGAATGAAAGTCCCCTTTTAATAGGCATAAAATGGCCTAAAGGTGTGAAAAGGTTTTAAAAAACAGATTAAAAAAGGAGAGAAAGGCAGAATGAAAAGAAAGTTTATTAATCGGGTTTTGAGTATTTTACTCATGCTATGTATGGTTGTTACTATGCTGCCACTTGTAGCATTAGCGGCAGGCACCCCGGTAAAAGTTACCAATTTGCGGGTTGAACAACCGGAATCTACTACTGATTATGAATCGCTCATTATCAAGTGGGATGAGATGGGAGGTGTTAATGACTACACAATTACTTATGATAATAAGGTGGGCGGTGTGTCTGATCCTCAGATTATAACCGACGCTGCCTGGTCTGAGGAAGGGTATACCCTTACAGGGCTTACAGAGTGTCGCAGGTATGATATCACGGTAAAACCGAATCTAGACGGAGGTATTGAGACCGCCACTATGGGAGTCACAAGGAGCAGTAGACCTTCTTTTGAATTCATACCTATCGATCAGTTTCCCGGTAATACAAACATTTCACGTTACCATAGTTTACCCGGAGCTTCGCTAGAGTCATCCGGAATATTTGTAGATAAATATGTTCTAGATGATGAAATTGAATTAGGGAAAAACAGTGTCTTCAGATGGTATTTACAGGGGGGATTTAATAATACCGATTCCCGCGACCATGTAGATAGTTTAAGGCTTTTTGATATAACAGATAATAGGGAGATACCTTTAGATTATGGAACGACGAATTTTGGTTTAGGGACTGGTAATTGGCCGAAAGTTTCTGATGAATATGACGGTACCTTTGAAGTTCAAAACAAGATAACCTCGGGTGATTTTGAGCTGGCCGTAGTATGGGGCAACGCCAAGTGGATCAGGTTTGAGGCAAAAATTGATCAGTACCTAAAACCTGGTAGAACCTATATTTTAGCAGTGGGACCATACTTCCATACAGGGGGGCGAAACCCAAACAGGCTGAACAAGGTTTTCGAGTATCAATTTACTGTAAAAGAAGAAGTAAAATGGCCCGATGATGCACATCTCAGCATAAGCAATGTTGGGGCCACCACTGCCACTTTGAATTGGCCTTCAGTGGTTGATGAAAATTTAATTTCCGGCTATGCTCTTTATGTCAATGGGGTGCTTGAGGACAACAATATCCCCGGGACGCAGACCCATTATGACATGGAAGGCTTAAGCCCGGGTAAACAATATACATTTGAAATAGTGGCAAAAGCAAAACAGGGGCCTAATCCGGAACCGCTGTCCGGGTTTGTTGTCACCGGGGGAAAAATCCCGTTAACCTTTACCTCTAACCCAAGGACAACCGTAATAAAAGAGACTGCCTATACAATAGATTATAGGTTTGTTTCTCCTGTGGATTTAGATAATTTTTATTTGGCTTGGAATTTTAATAAGGGAATTGACAGGAATCTAGAAGCAAATCTCACCGGAATTCGTGTATACGACAAAGCCGCAGGCAGTGAGCTTTATTTGGATAAAGGCGTTTATCCCTATGAAAGGGAAGATGCCACCGGGAACATCATAGCCGGTGACTTTAGATATACAAAAGTCGGCGGAGGCGGTGGCACGGGAGGAGAGTTGCGCTTACTCAGTTTTGAGCCAACGGAAGATACCCTTGGCCAATTCGAAATGGAGAAAGAGTACATATTAGAAATGCAGCCTGATTTTATAAACAACAACGGAGAAAATACCTTGGGGAAAATCACTTCTTTTGCTTTTATGATTGCCCCCGACGATGAGGCTCCGCCGGAATGGCCGGATGAGGCCGTAATTACACCCAGTGTCATCGGACCTAACAGTATGGTACTTACTTGGCCTGAAGCTACTGATAACAGTAATTTTATCAAAGAATATCGCATCACGGTCAACGGCGGGTCGCCGATTAGGGTACCCGGTGATACCACTTCATACAAATTGACCGCACTGGCTAAAGACACCTTGTATAATATTGAAATTATCGCATTAGATGCTAAAAACAATGAAAGTGAGGTTCTATCACTTTCTCAAAAAACAATTGTCGAGGATTTTACCCCACCTACTTGGGTTGACGGGAAAGCTTTGACGATAAAAAATGTTGCCGCGGATAATCTTGATTTATCCTGGACCGAGGCTGTCGATGATATTGAATTTGGTGGCTACAAAGTATATCAGAATAACGGTTTTATTAAGGACCTCCCCGGTGATGTAACCACGTTTCATGTCACAGGGCTTGCCCCTAATACTCAATACACCTTCCAGATCCAGGCATATGATGCTGCGGGAAACACAACTTCAGATGGGCCGTCGAAACTGATTACTACCCTCAATATGCCGGCGGACACTGAGGCGCCAACCTGGACCGGCGGGGATACCACTACTTCTACTGTTTATAGTGTGACAAAGGCAACCATAACATTAACATGGCCTTGGGCCATCGACAATATCGTAGTGGCGGGCTATGATATCTATTGCGAGGACGACTATGTTGTAACAGTGGATAGCACCAAAAATTCTTATACCGATGTGAAGGCGGTAGATGGCAATAGATATACTTATAAAGTATACGCCTTTGACCCGTCCGGGAACCGTTCTTCTGCTATGGTATTTACTGCGGTTTATACCGGGGATCCCGATGCCGATATTACTCCTCCTTTCTGGCCGACTAACAGCAGCATTACATTATCGGATTTTGGCACGGATTCTGTAGTTATTCGCTGGAGTGAAGCCGGCGATAATATCGGTGTAACCAATTATCTGGTGAAAAAC
>CAYOQX010000135.1:0-4786 GCA_964406195.1 uncultured Alkaliphilus sp.
CAAGGAAGATGCTTCTAAACATATACAAGGCGGGGCAAAAAAAGTAATTCTAACGGCGCCGGCAAAAACCGGTGAGGACTTAAATGTTGTTATGGGAGTGAATGAGAATGAATATGATCCGGATAAACACCATATCTTATCGAATGTGTCCTGTACAACAAACTGCTTAGCTCCGGTGGCCAAGGTATTAGATGATCACTTTGGAATCAAAAACGGATTGATGACTACAATCCATGCTTATACCAATGATCAAAGAATACTGGACTTGCCTCATAGGGATCCGCGGAGGGCAAGGGCAGCCGCGGAATCTATTATACCGACTACTACCGGTGCAGCTAAATCCGTAGCCAAGGTTATACCGTCTCTGGAAGGAAAACTGAACGGGATAGCCATGAGAGTACCTATACCGGTTGTGTCCGTGGTTGATTTGGTGGTGGAGTTGGATAAAGACACAACTGCTGAAGAGGTAAATCGAAAATTCAAGGAAACAGCCGAGGGTGAAATGGAAGGGGTTCTGGGTTACACGGAAGAACCGTTAGTATCCATTGATTATAAAAGGGATCCAAGATCATCCATAATTGATGCCTTGTCAACTATGATGATGGGGAAAAGAATGGTGAAGGTACTTGCATGGTATGATAATGAATGGGGATATTCCTGCAGAGTTGTTGATTTAATTGAATACATAGCTGAAAAAGGATTATAAAATTTCTGAGACATAAAACATAGCATAAACAGGTCTTTTGCTGTGTGGATATATTCTATATGTAAGGACAGGTTGTAGTGATGGAAGATTGGGTGATAATATGGCAATTTATGCTATAGGGGATTTACATTTAAGTGGCCATTCCGATAAACCCATGGATATATTTGGAGATCACTGGACGGATCATGATGATAAAATAAAGGTGGATTGGATCGAAAAGGTAGAGGGGGATGATGCTGTCCTTATACCAGGAGATATCTCCTGGGCGATGACCCTGGAAGAAGCAATAATTGACTTGGAATGGATTGCTCACTTACCGGGTACTAAATACTTAATAAAAGGCAACCATGATTATTGGTGGAAATCCATAACAAAACTAAACCTGATGTTTGATTCCATGAACTTTATTCAAAATAATTCTTTTATGTACATGGACTATGTTATATGTGGAACAAGAGGGTGGATTTGTCCTAATAATTATAGATTTACCGATCATGACGAAAAAATATATCTGAGGGAGGCCAACAGGCTGGAAATGTCTTTAAAATCAGCCAAACAACAGCAAGGATATAACGAAATAATTGCTATGATGCACTATCCCCCTACCAATGATAAATTTGAGCCGTCTTTATTTACGGAAATCTTCGAAAAATATAATGTGGGCCGTGTAATATATGGGCATTTACACGGTGAAGATTTTTATAGCCACGGACTACAGGGTACATACAACGGTGTAAATTACAGACTGGTATCTTGTGACTATACAAACTTTGAACTGGTAAAGATACTATAAAAGTACGAAGCACAGGGGACGGTTCTTTTTGCTTTTAAAAAGCATGGGGGACGGTTCTTTTTGCTTTTTTTCCATGAAGATACAAAAGTATGATAAAAGCAAAAAGAACCGTCCCCTGTGCTTTCTGTGCTTCTCAGCAATTCAAAGGCCATCCAACGGTAGCTACCGCTGGATGGCCTTGATAGTCAGTTTATATATTATAATCTGTTGCTGGAACCTAAAACATTTTTAATTTTGTGCTGTACCATTTCTTTGATGGCGGTTCTTCCCGCACCCAGGTATTTTCTCGGATCAAAATTGTCCGGGTTCTCGGATATATGTTTTCTGATTGCCGCTGTCATGGCAAGTCGCAAGTCCGTATCTATATTGACCTTGCATACCCCGAATTGTGTAGCCTGTTGAATCATTTCTTCCGGGACACCCTGTGCCCCTTCGATATCGCCACCGTACTCATTACATAGGTCTACAAATTCAGGTAATACAGTAGACGCACCATGTAATACCAGTGGAAATCCGGGTAATAATTTTTGAATTTCTTTCAATCTTTCAAAGTCTAATGAAGGTTCCCCTTTAAACTTGAAAGCACCGTGACTGGTACCGATGGCAATAGCCAATGAATCTACACCGGTTCTTTCAACAAATTCCGCGGCCTGTTCAGGAACGGTAAAGGTTGCATCTTTTTCTTCTACACTTACTGCATCTTCTATACCGGCCAATCTTCCAAGTTCTGCTTCCACTACGACACCCTTACTGTGTGCATATTCTACAACACGTTTAGTGACCTCAATATTTTCCTCAAAGGGACGATGTGAAGCATCAATCATAACAGAAGTGAAACCATCATCCACGCATTGCTTGCAAATTTCAAAATCGTCGCCATGGTCCAGATGTAATACTATAGGCAGGTCCGAGTCTTCAATTGCAGCTTCCACAAGTTTTCTCAGATAAATTGGGCTGACATATTTTCTTGCTCCCGCAGATGCTTGAAGAATCAGCGGAGCCTTTTCTTCTTTAGCTGCCTCAACAATTCCCTGGATTATTTCCATATTGTTAACATTAAAAGCACCGATTGCATATTTGCCTTCATATGCTTTTTCAAAGAGCTCTGTACTTGTAACTAATGGCATCAACATTCCTCCTATATATTATATATATTTTCTTTGCAATAATATGTACAATTTACTTTATTCTACCACATGAACCGTACATACGTCAATTATAGGGTTGCCTTCATATAGTATCAAGTTATTTGCCGATTATTATTTTAGAATCTGTAAATGCAGAGAGTGTACTAAAAATTAATTGTTTTCATTGCCGAAAAGTATTATAATCTAAATAACAAATTACTGACACAAAGACTTAACTTATTTTTTAGGTATATCGGAAACTAAACTGGGGGATATAATGTGAGAAAAACTCAACGAGTAGATAAAATACTGGCAAATTTGGGTTATGGAAGCAGAAGGGATGTTAAAAAAATTTGCAGGTCCGGATTGGTAAAGGTGGATGGTAATATAATCAAGGACAGCAGTGTGCATGTAGACCCTGAAAGCAGCAAAATTGTTATAGGCAACGAGGTAGTAAACTATAGAGAGTTTGTATATATTATGATGAATAAACCTCAAGGTGTAATATCGGCAACCGAAGATATGATGGATACAACAGTAGTGGATTTGCTGGATAAGGAATATGATACTTTTGCAGTATTTCCTGTGGGCAGATTGGATAAAGATACAGAAGGGTTGTTATTGCTTACTAATGACGGTCAATTGGCCCATCAATTACTTTCCCCGAGAAGGCGGGTACCCAAAACATACTATGCCGAGGTACAAGGGGCAGTTACAGAGGATGATATATATAAATTTAAAGAAGGTGTATTTATAGATGAGGAATACAAAACCCTGCCGGCGGAATTAAAAATATTGAAATCTGATGACATATCGGAAATAGAATTGACTATATATGAAGGAAAATTTCATCAGGTAAAAAGGATGTTCAGGATGGTGGGAAAAGCGGTTATATATCTGAAAAGACTTTCTATGGGTTCATTAGAGTTAGATGATAATTTGGATTTAGGCGAGTATAGAGAACTTACAAAAGGGGAATTAAAACATTTAAAAAATTAGAGAGGTAGAAGCCCGATGCTGAAAAGAAAAAGAATGGCAGAACAAATAATTTGTCCTCATTTTGGAAGCTGTGGTGGATGCTTATATCAGGATATAGAGTATGAAACCCAGATAAAAATGAAAGAGGAAAGGGTAAAAGAATTACTTAATAAAGCGGGAATAAAGGATTATGAATATTTACCGATAGAGCCAAATCCCAACATTTATGCGTATAGAAACAAAATGGAATTTTCATTTGGAGATGAGGAAAAGGATGGGCCGTTAACACTTGGCATGCATAAAAAGAGAAGACGTTATGATGTTATAACTGTTGATAAATGTAACATAATGGATGGGGATTTCAGGAAAATATTAGTTCTTATATTAGACTATTTTAAAAACAAAGATATACCACACTATAATACCAGATTCCACAAAGGTTATTTAAGGCATCTTGTGGTCAGAAAAGCATATTTTACAGGAGAAATCCTTATAAACCTCGTAACTACAACACAGATGAATTTAGATTTGACGGATTTGATGAAAGAAATAAAGGATCTAAGATTAAATGGAGAGATTGTAGGATTTTTGCATACATTAAACGATAGTTTGTCCGATACAGTCCAAAGTGACAGAACAAACATATTATTTGGAAGAAACTATATAGTAGAAAAAATATTAGGATTGAAATTTAAAATTTCAGCATTTTCTTTCTTTCAAACCAACAGCCCGGGGGCGGAAAAATTGTATTCTATAGTGAAAGATTTTGTAGGCGATGCAAATGATAAAGTGTTGTTTGATCTTTACTGTGGAACAGGTACTATAGGACAAGTAGTAGCACAAAAGGCCGGAAATGTAATAGGGATAGAGATAGTAGAAGAGGCGGTAAAGGCGGCTAATGAAAATGCAAAATTAAATGAACTGGATAACTGTCATTTTATCGCGGGTGATGTAAGAAAGAAAATAAAAGAACTGGAAGAAAAACCGGATATAATTATACTGGACCCGCCGAGGGCGGGAATTCATCCAAAAGCATTGAAAGATATTATTGAATTCGGAGCGGAAAAAATCATATATGTTTCGTGTAATCCTAAGACACTAGTTGAGGATCTGGTGGAATTAGAGAACAACGGATATAAAGTTGAGAAGACTAAATGCGTAGACCTCTTTTCTCATACGACG
>CAYOQX010000136.1:0-887 GCA_964406195.1 uncultured Alkaliphilus sp.
TTCCCAATCTATATGTTTTACATTATCATTGTATCTGTTTTCAAATGGGTGTTTTTCAGGGGATTCATCTATTAATTGTAATGCCTTTTTCTCCTCCCCCAATGCTATATTGATCCAAACATCTTCCAGCACATCCGGAAGCTGTCCAAATACATCCGATATGTTTCTGAGCCTTCTGGATAATCTGCTATGGACCTTATCTTCTATAGAATCCTTGTACCTCATATTATAAATATAAATCGTATCATACTGCTGTCCTATCCTCTGAATCCTTCCTTTTCTCTGTTCTAATTTTGTCGGATTCCAAGGCAAGTCGATATTTATTAAGCAGCCCAAGGTTTGTAGGTTCAAACCTTCACTTGCTGCATCTGTTCCTACCAATATCTTTATTTCCCGCAATTTTACCATTTCTTTAATGGTTTCCTTAGACCTTGATTTGAATTTGCCGTCTTCAAATATTCCGGAGCAATTTCCTCCTGCATACAGACCTATTATTTCTTCCTTAAATTCTTTTGATAATCTGTCTGCAATCCATCTTGACGTATCAAGATATTGTGAAAATATAATAGTCCCCCTTTCCAGCCAGTTTTCATTTTTTAAAAGATACACCGTTTTTTCGTATTTAGGATCTATAACATCTGTAGATTCTAACGCTCGTACATATTTTCGCAGTAACATAGTTTCTTCCTCAGTCAAATCCTTAATATCCGAAGGTTTTTTAATATCCTTCTCGTCTTTATACTCTTCCTCTTCAGCAGCTTCATCTATGTAGGTATTCCATTCATTTAACATCTTATCTCCGGTTTTTCTACCTGCTTCTATGGAGCTACCGATTCTTTTTAACAACAAGGTTTTTAAAAATCCTGCCCCCCTGTTCCTTTCACTGA
>CAYOQX010000136.1:897-2487 GCA_964406195.1 uncultured Alkaliphilus sp.
TTTTACAAAATTCTTCTGCATAGTTATACGCTTCTTTTAAATAGGTGCTGAGCACCAAGGCATCATCGTCATTTTCCCCAAAAAGTTCTACCTCTATTTTTTCCAGATAAGGCTCCCCGGTTTCGGGATCTTTTTTATTCTCTAAATACTCCCTCTCCCTTCTGATAACATGTCTTATATATGGATTATGATGTTCAAAAAAACCTTTAAACAACAAATTGTCATATCTCTGCCTATCGGAATCACTTAGTTCCAGCAGAGTCTTTTTATATACAAAATCCTTATCCTCCATATTTCCACCCATTCTAAGGGAGTAAAATAGTGTATCTTCATCCTTTGGGGGAAAGGGATTCCTGATCCATTCCCAATTTTCCATATCGGAATATTCCATAGATTCTTTACCTGTTATTAAATTAAGACTCTTTGAAATCATATTTTTCTTTCTCCAATAAGATGCTTGGCTACCTAAAACACTGTCATTTTTTTGAGATAGTATATTCATTAAATCCCAAAGTTCTATGCACTGGGGACGGTTCCTACTGCACCAGTACTAAGAAAAAATTTGCCATCAGTATTAAGACCAACAGTGACTACAGTGATATGTTTGTCGGTTTTTTCTCAGTGTTCGGGTAGACATATCAGCATCTTCCATCTCATAGTGCCTACCGCCTTATTGTATAACCATTACATTCAAGAACATCTATTGCCCTTTCAAAATCTTTATCTTTAACTAATATATAGTCCGTATTATATGTAGACACTGCAAATATCCCAATTTCGTTTTTTGCCAATAGAGTAGATAATTTCGATAAAATACCGATAAGGGAAAAATCTAGTACACCCTGTATTCTGAAAGCCTTCCATCCATTGTCACATTCAATCGCATTTTCGGGTACCAGGTCTGTGCTGCACACCAACGATAACTCTTCATCCGTCTTGCCGATAAAACAAAATTTATCTGAATACTCTATCTGTGACATGTCTTCAACCTTGCATATTGAAAATTCCTGATTTATTATTTTTAGTTCCATTTAACAATCCCCCGAGCTTGTCTTCTTAATGATTCAACACATCATCCAATTCTGTGGCCACTAAAAACCCTACATCCTTATCTATTGCCTCAAAGTGCTTTGTACCGCAATCTATTTTCTTCGATTCCGACGGCAACATTTTCGTTCTGTCTAGTGTGTTTTTGGTTTCGGCTACAAAATAAAATTTCTCTTTCCCGTTTTCATCTACCAATATGGCCCAATCCGGATTGTATCCTCCCAAAGGTGTGGGTATTTTAAACCATGCCGGCAATTTTACATACAGTATTATACTTTCATCATTTTCGAGTTCTTCAGCAAATCTTTTTTCAACATTACTGTCAAATACTACATAGTCATATACTCCACGTGTACTTGGAATTAAATTATCCTTTAAATAACCTGATATTTCCTCGGTTTTAAACAGTTCCTGTGAATAGTAGTTGTTATTGCCCAGTTTGGAATACTTTATTCCATCCACTATAAATTTTTCTTTAACAGAATTTATAATATTGCCAACCCCCTGCATATATATTTGGGGATTCATATGAAACAAATCCAG
>CAYOQX010000136.1:2497-4734 GCA_964406195.1 uncultured Alkaliphilus sp.
ATTATGGTTTTTCTGGTTAAATCGGTTTCATTTTGAAGATAAGTTACTATATCTGGTAATCTCTCGAGGGGAACGTCCTTTAATTCATATTCCCTACCTCTGAAGATTTCCTCATACATAATACCGCCCTGGCCCATATCAATCTCCCCTAAATGCTGACTGACCCTCCTGCGGGATTTGCCCAAGCTGTTTTTTATTTCATTAATACATTCTTCTATGAGTTCTTCCGAAGAAAAATCCACTTGAAATAATGTTTTGTATTTTATTCTGTCCCATAATTCTTTAAACTCGGGGCTCAGGTACATTTCTTTATTCAGCTCCACATCCTTTCTTTCTCTTTTTCTCTTAATTTTAATCCCTTCTATTGCTATTTTTGTTCTATCTATTATTAAGTCTTTGATAACCTCATATTCCTCAGGTACCTCCAAGAGATCATTATCTAATGCTGTTTTCAGCTTTTCCAGTACTTCCCCGTCTTTAGAAATATAGTCTCTATCCTTAAAATCTTTTACTATAGCATTGGAAGCATCCAACCCTAATCGCCGCTCTGTTTTGCCGTCTACGGATACTATTATATTGGCATAGGTATGTTCCTCAATAACACCAAATCTTATGCCTGCATCTTCTTCATACTCTTTTTGTAAGGTATTGCAAAACACATCATAGCTTTCATTAGCTACGACCGTCAGAGTGTTTATATTAAAACCGTGCTGTCTTTCACCGTTTTGATTTACCGCAAGTCTTAAACCCCTACCTATTTCCTGCCTTTTCTTTATATCGCTATAGGTTTCATTCAAAGTGCATATTTGAAATACATTAGGATTGTCCCAGCCTTCCCTCAAGGCCGAATGGGAAAATATAAATTTTAAATCACTGTCAAATGATAAGAGTTTTTCCTTGTCCCGCATAATAAGCTCATAGGCATAGTCGTCACTTTTAGCATTTCCTGTTTTGGTTTCAACAAATTTGACATCTTTTTTCCCTGCCCTATCCTGAGAAAAATAACCATGATGAACCTTGGCGGCTTCTGATTCTATATCATCCATGTTTTCTCTAAGGCTTTTATACTTATCCTCCATAATTATCCGGCTGTATAGTTCCTCAAATATCAGAGCATATTTTCCTTTATTGTAGGTCCCGTCATCATTGTATATTCTATAGTTGTTAACCCTATCTATAAAAAACAGGGACAGTACTTTAATACCTCTTCTGTTTAGTTTTAATTCCCTATCCAGATGGGTTCTTATGGTAGCCTCTATTTGCAACCTTTTAAAGATATTATCGTCCAGCCCGCCAACATGGCTATCCAATGTAAGTACATCCGGTTTGGCAGTAAATTTTACTATGTTTTTACCCGTATCTATTTCGGCAATTTGATACCCCCTGTAAATTTCTCTGCGTCCTGAGAGCTCATATAAATCATCGCCTTTTTTTACCCTTATGTCAGTTCTTCTTATTGCAGTCGCAAATTTTTTATCTATTTCTATATCTGCATATATTCCGGATTTTGGGTTGCCTGTTTTTATAAGCCTGATATACGCATCCTCATAACTGTCCTCTTCCTCAAAACTTAAAACTTCAATTTGTTTTACTAATTGCAAATTATATGCATCTACCGCATTGAGTCTGTATACCACATTTTTAGGTTTAATATGGGTTGCAGAGTATTTTATACAGCAAGCAGGATTTAAGCTGGCTATGGCTTCTCTGGATCTTTTTGTGTTTGCCGCACTCTGCGGTTCATCTATTATCACTATAGGATTGGTTTCCTGTATCAGTTCTATGGGAGGTCTGCCTTCAAATCCTCTATCGTTGGGCCTATGTATGATGTTTGCTTTATTCAGAGTTTCTATATTTCCAAAACTCCTGTTGAATGCCTGAATATTTATTATCATTATAGATATATGGTCGGCGGTTGCAAAACTGTCTATTTGATCTAAATGGCCACTGTCGTAAACAAAATAATTGTATATTTCATTTTCATATAATGATTTAAGATGTGACTCCGTAATTTTGAGGCTGTGATGTATACCTTCTTTTATAGCCAGACCCGGAACCACTATTATGAATTTTTTAAAGCCATAATTCCTGTTTAGTTCCATTATAGTTTTCAAAAATACATAGGTCTTCCCCGTTCCCGTTTCCATATCCACTTCAAACTCCATAAAAGGTTCTGTTGGTAATGTGGTGCTCTGTTTTAGACCATTCCGCTCTTGGACTTCCTGTAAGTTCTTCAA
>CAYOQX010000137.1:0-4722 GCA_964406195.1 uncultured Alkaliphilus sp.
TAGCCTCACCTTCTCTATCCGGGTCAGTTGCCAGATATACCTTTTCCGATTTTTTTGCCGAGTCTCTTATTTCCTTTAAAATTGGTCCCTTCCCCCGTATAGTAATATACTGCGGTTCAAAATTGTTATCTATATCAACCCCGAGTTTACTTTTGGGTAAATCAATAACATGTCCTATAGATGCCTTTACAACGTAATTTTTCCCTAGAAGTCTTCCTATGGTTCTTGCTTTTGCTGGCGATTCTACAATTACCAAAGATTTTGCCAATTAATACACCTCCATTATGCTACAACTTCCTTAAAGCCATCAAATAAAGTCAGGTTTCTATATTTATACCTTGTCAGCTTATTTTGCTGCTGTAAATATCTTTCCCGGCATCTGATTTATATAGCCCTTAATTTCAAGTATAGTTAAAATGGGACTTAATTCGGATGCCTTTATTCCGGTTTTATTTATAATTAAATCTATATTTATAGGATTTCTTTTTACTATGTTAAACACTTTCATCTCCAATTCACTCAAATCGTCTCTTATTGCCTGTTCTGTGCTTTTTTTGTTCAGCGAATATTTATATTTTAGACCTTCAATTATGTCATCGACTTCAAGCAGAATTCTAGCCCCATCTCTAATTAACTTATTTGTTCCTTTGCTTTTGATGCTGTTGATCCTATCAGGCAGAGCATAAACATCTTTTCCATGTTCAAGTGCAAAATCTACAGTTATCAATGCACCACTCTTTTGAGGGGCCTCGATTACAACTATGCTGTCTGATAGTCCACTAATTATTCTGTTCCTGGCAGGAAAATGATACTTTAATGGTTGGGTACCCAGGCAATACTCTGAAATGATACAGCCCTTTTCAAATATTTCATCCATCAAGACCTTGTTTGATGCAGGATAATACCGATCCAATCCACACCCTAAAACAGCAATGGTATAACCATTGCCATCTAATGCTCCCTTGTGAGCATATGTGTCTATACCCAGAGCCAGTCCACTTACAATTCCAATATTCCATTCAGCAAGTTCCCTTGCAAAATAACGTGCCGCCCATTTACCGTAAGGCGTTGCCTTTCTCGTGCCGACTATAGATATCAGGGGCATATCAAAATTCATTTTATTCCCTTTTACGTATATTACATATGGAGGATCATATATATTCTTTAGTCTGGAAGGATAATCAGAATCGTAAACCGTTAAAGCCGATATGTTGTTATTATCCAGGTTTTTGAAGATGTTTGTAATGAAATCCTCATTCCTATTCTCCAAAATTCTATTAGCTGTTGCTATTCTATTGTTTAATGCATTAATTATATGTTTTTTCTTCGCATACCAAATTTCTTCAATGTTGTTAAAATAGTTTATCAAATATTTAATATTTCTATTGCTAACACCTTCTATATGACTCAACCATATAAAAATATCTTTTTGCTCCAATTTCATTTTATATCCTCCAAACTATTATTTTTATATAAAATAATGATTGACGAAATGGTTCAAATGAGATACAAGGTGCCCGAATACTTTTATGCAATAATTATTATATACCATGATATGAAAAATATAAACTCCGGGTCATTACAGTATGGTGTATATAACCATGTGTTCTTATAAAGTCAACCCACTTAAATTTCTATATTGTAATGCTTCTGCAAGATGCTTTTCACAAATAACATCCTTTCCATCTAAATCAGCTATGGTCCTGGCTACCTTTAAAATTCTGCTGTACCCTCTTGCACTTAAATTCATCTTGTCAAAAGCTATATTCATCAATTGTCGGGCAGTAGGACTTAAAACACAATATTCATCTATTGCTGCTTTATTTAATTGAGAATTAAATAAATACTTTGTATTTTTATATCTTCTTAGTTGGATTTTCCTGGCTGTTTCCACACGTTTTCTTATTTCCTCGGAAGATTCAACCTGCCTATTATCGGTTAGATCCTCATACCTTACAGCAGAGGTTTCAACTAGAATATCTATCCTATCCAACAAAGGACCTGAAATCCTGTTAATATATCTATTTATTTGGTTGGGAGTGCAATTACATTGTTGCCCTCCCTCGGTTCCATAATACCCGCATGGACAGGGATTCATCGCAGCTAATAACATAAAGTCGGCAGGATATGTATATGAACCGTTTGCTCTAGATATATGTATAACCTTATCTTCCAAAGGTTGCCTCAATACTTCTAACAAACTTCTGCTGAATTCCGGAAGTTCATCGAGAAATAACACACCACAGTGACTGAGGGATACCTCCCCCGGCTTAGGTGTTCTCCCTCCCCCCGTTATGGCAACTTTTGAGCTTGTATGATGTGGGGAACGAAATGGCCTATTACAGACCAACCCTTCATGTGCATCCAGTAATCCGGCTATACTGTATATTTTTGTAATTTCTAAGGCCTCATGAAATGTCAGTTTTGGAAGTATTGAGGGAAATCTTCTGGCGGCCATAGTTTTGCCCGAACCCGGCGGACCTATAACCAGCAGGTTATGGTTTCCCGATGCTGCAATTTCCAAAGCTCTTTTAAGATTCTCCTGTCCACGCAAATCTTTAAAATTTTCCAAGCCGGTTTCTTCATTATAACTGTATTCAAAGGGTTCTTTATATGTATTTAACACTTTTTTTCCCTTAAAATGAAGGACTATGTCATTTAGAGTACGTACAGGTATTATTTCTATGTTATCTACAATTTTTGCTTCCTCTAAGTTTTCATACGGTATTATCACTTTTTTTATATGTTTATTATGCATTTCCAGCAACATTGGTAATACACCGTTTACTCTGTTGGTTTTACCGTCCAGAGATAATTCCCCTAGCACTAATGTACTTTCCAGTATCTCCGAAGGAATTTGCATAGATGCGGCCAGTAGCCCCAGGGCAATAGGTAAATCAAAATGACTGCCTTCTTTTTTGATATGTGCCGGCGATAAATTAATCGTGATTCGTTTTAATGGAAAATTCAGTCCGCTATTTTCTATAGCGGCACGTACCCTGTCCTTAGATTCTCTTATGGCTGTATCAGGCAATCCTACAACATTTATATTTGGTAGCCCATTGGATACGTCCACCTCTACATCTATCATAGTAAGCGTTAATCCTGTTAAATAACAGGTTTTTACTTTTGATAACATAAATGCACTTCCTACTCTTCAATTTTTGTAAGTTAAAAATTTAATTAAAATTATATGGATGCTTTTAAATTCTTCGATATGATATGTCCTTCTTCCTGCAGTTTTTTGCTTTATGCGGAATTCTCGCCCTATGTATATAATTAAAATGCATTTTCTATATGAACTATTTTGTACTTTTTTCCCACCAGTTTTACCCCTATAACATCAAATCTATAATTAAAACAACTTTCATTCAATTTTTTATATAATATGTATTGCTGTGACAATTTTTGTATTGTTTGTTGCTTTTTATATCCAACGGCCTCCGGTGGAGAACCATATATATTTGTAGTTCTGGTTTTGACCTCAATAAACACAACAGTATTTTGCTTCATGGCGATAATATCTAGTTCACCTATTTTTGTACGATAATTGCGTTCCAGGATATCATATCCTTCTTCCTTTATATAATTTGCTGCCAGTTCTTCTCCAATTAAACCTATACGCCTATTCATGACGCCATCTCCCGAAATATTAATTATAATATTTTGCTTAAAAAGGTTTTCCTGTGCATAGGACTTGCACCATATTGTTTTAAAGCCTCCCTATGTGCCTTTGTACCATAACCCTTGTTTTGTTTAACATCATAGTTTGGATATTTTTTATGCCACTTTTTGCAGAGACGGTCTCTTAAAACCTTGGCTACAATAGATGATGCCGCTATACCGTGACTTAGGCTATCACCTTTGACAATAGCTTTTTGAGGAATTGAAAGGTCGATTCTTTCCGCATCTATCAACATATAATCCGGGGTAACTTTATTTTTATTCCCATCTTTGATTGACATGACAGCCTTTTTCATGGCCAGCTTGGTCGCATTTTTTATATTGATTTTATCAATGGTTTTCGCAGAAACTGTCCCAACACCCATTGCTATACATTTTTCTTTAATAATTTCATATAATTGCTCCCTTTTTTTAGGGGATAATTTTTTAGAATCTTTAATCCCTTTTATAGTCAAACCTTTTGGCATAACAATTGCCGCAGCCAAAACCGATCCGAACAAGCATCCCCGTCCTACCTCATCGCAAAACGCTATATATTTATATCCCTTGTTCCATATTGTGTTTTCTATATCCAGTGTTGGCATTTAAACACCCTTTCATGATTCTTGCATGACCTGTTATTAAAATAAATTATATTAATATATATTATCTCATCTTTGATAGTTCCTGTAAATGCCAAATTGTACACCGATCTGACTAAGCCTGTGTTTTAACGGGTTTCTTATAAGACTGCTTATCAATATATTGCATAATTAAAGGGACTGATATCAGTCCCTCCATACTAGTATTTTTTCTTTTCCCTAATTTTAAGTGCTGCCCTACCAATTCTGTCACGTAAGTAATAGGTTTTAGCCCTTCTGGTTTTACCTTTTCTAATAATTTCAATCTTTTCTATTATAGGAGAATGTACCGGAAATGTTCTTTCCACTCCTACACCAGAAGCTATTCTTCTGACTGTAAAAGTTTCGGAAACTCCGCCACCCTGCCTTTTAATTACAATGCCTTCAAATATTTGAATTCTTTCTCTGGTACCTTCTC
>CAYOQX010000138.1:0-4685 GCA_964406195.1 uncultured Alkaliphilus sp.
GCTTTTTACATTTTTAGAGGATTTGGGTTATCTTCCCCGAGTTGCATTTAATCTGGACAGATTATTTAAAAAAGCAGGTGCCCATGGTAAACAGTCCCTTACTATGAGCATGGGTTTCGGATGCAATGCGGCCGGCATCATAGCATGCAGGATAATCGAGTCGCCAAGAGAACGTCTTATTGCAATGATCACAAATAACTTTGTTCCATGTAACGGGCGTTTTCCAACCCTGATTGCACTATCCACCATTCTACTGAGCGGCCTGGTTGTCGATCGGTTCAGCAGCTTAACTGCGTCTCTATTTGTTACCATATTAGTATTAATCAGCATAGTCGTGACACTAATAATTTCATGGTTATTATCAAAAACCCTTCTGAGAGGGGTACCGTCTTCATTTACCTTGGAACTCCCTCCATATAGAAGACCGCAACCGGGCAGGATACTGTATACATCATTAATAGACAGAACCATATTTGTACTGGGCAGGGCTATAGTGATCGCCGCCCCGGCGGGGATAGTAATTTGGATACTGGCCAACATAGATATCAATGGAATCAGTATATTAAACCATAGTGCAGCATTTATGCAACCGTTTGCGGAATTAATCGGACTGGACGGATTTATATTAATGGCCTTTATCCTGGGGTTTCCGGCCAATGAAATAATATTGCCCATATTGACTATGAGCTATATGGCAAAAGGGGCAATGTTGGAATTAAGTAATATTCAGGCATTAAAGGAATTATTTGTTGCAAACGGTTGTACCTGGCTGACTACATTAAATTTCATGTTGTTCACCTTGTTTCATTACCCTTGCGGCACCACCCTTTTGACCATAAAAAAGGAGTGCGGCAGCAGCAAGTGGACATTGCTAAGCGCCATACTTCCTACCGTGGTAGGCATTGTAATTCTGTTTGTAGTAACACAGTCGGCCAAGTTTTTAGGTCTGGTATAAAATTTTCCAAAACCCGGAAATTAATATTGTACAAAAAAAATGATGGGATTTTAAAATCCCATCATTTTTTAGCATTTCACCATAATATAAAACGGTATTAATTTAAATATATATGTAAACCTCAAGGTTTCCAAATATATTACATACTCTATTTTAAAATTGATGAAACAACTTTAATTATGCCCTTGTTACGTTAGTAGCTTGAGGTCCCTTATCTCCTTCAACGATTTCAAACTGAACTTCTTGGCCTTCCTCTAATGTTTTAAATCCGTCCATCTCGATAGCTGAATAGTGTACAAACACATCGTCGCCATCTTCTCTGGAAATAAAACCATACCCTTTTTCTGAGTTAAACCATTTTACAATACCATTTTCCATTAAAAATTTCCTCCTAAAACTTATTAAATCCAGGTTAATAAACCTTCATTCCACATAAGTCTATCATACAGCATATTACATGTCAACATTTTATTTTCTATTCTGCCCGGGTTTTCTTTTCTTTTTTGCTGTCATTATTCCACCAACCCGTCCTGTCTCCTCGGCTGTAAGCCCACCCCATCCAACCTTTTTTATTTTCTCAATTAGCCCCAATTCCTCCGCAATTTCATACTTCATAACCATGTCCGGAGTGAATTTCTCCACAATATTATTTGACTTTTTGCTTGTCATAAATATCTTCTCCTATCTTTAGTGAAAAATACTGCCTCCTATAAATTCTTTTAGGATTGATGTTTTCGGTATGTTTTCTTCATTCTCCAGACTGACAAAGTAATTCAGAAACCTCAACAATCGTTTTGCCTCAGGATGGTGGGGACTTGATAAATCCACCTGTCTTAGTAATGGTTCAACATATTTTTTGAGTACACTGAGTTCATAGAACAATGCCGAATTAAACATAGCATCTGCATCCTCCTGAAATGGGAAAATATTTTCCTCCTCACCCCTTCGAACGGATTCCCATAAAGCCAAAGTTGCATTGGCATCATTAGACCTGAATTTGCTATCCCTGACCATCCTTCTGATAAGCCTTGTATCGGTAGTTGGTATCCTGTTATGCTCGTCGATACTTAACTGTGTCAAGGCGCTTATATATATCTTAAATTTGTTTTCCCTAGGTATAAATTCCGTCAACTGATCATTCAGACAGTGAATTCCTTCTAATATTAACGGTTGCTCTTCGGTTATTTTAATTATATTTCCTTTGTACTCACATCTGCCTAAACTAAAATCAAATGTAGGTATTTCAACTTCTTTACCGGATAATATCTTTTCCAGATCCTCATTGAATAATTCTAAATTGAGAGCATCAAGGGCTTCAAAATTGTATCGGCCCTTTTCATCTAACGGTGTGTCCTTCCTGTCTACAAAATAATCATCTAAAGAAATACAGACAGGCATTAAACCATTAACCCTCAGCTGTAATTCCAATCTTCTGGCAAAAGTTGTCTTGCCTGCAGAAGTTGGCCCTGCAATCAAGATCAGTTTTTTATCGTCTATATTATCCATAACGGAATTTACAATTTCCGTCATCTGTTTTTCGTGCAATGCCTCTGCAATACAGATAAATTCCTTTTCCTTTTCTTCCAATATTAAATCATTTAAGGAAGCAACATAATCTATCCCTATAACATCTGACCACTTTTCCGTTTCTCTAAAAACTTTAAATAGTTTCGGCTGTTCTTTAAATACAGGTATCCCGCCTTTGTTCTCACTTCTGGGTAATTGTATAACTATACCGGGTTTGTAAAATTTCAATCTGAAATTTCTCAGATATCCTGTGGAAGGTACCATATATCCATAAAAGTAGTTTTTGAACCAACCGCATTCATATATATTTATATAGGGTTTGGACCTGTATTTCATTAATTTGACCTTGCCTGTTTGTTCATGTTCCTTGAAAATTTCTACGGCTTCTTCAACAGGCACCTTCTCTTTTACCAGGGAAACATCATCCTCTATAATTTCCCGCATCCGTTTCTCTATACCCTCTGTATCTTTCCCATTTATAGGCCTTTTATAATTAACCTCGCAGTATAAACCTTTGCTCAGTGAATGCTTTACAGAAACCCTGCATCCCGAAAATAATTCCATGCATGCTCTGATAAAAACAAAGGAAAGGCTTCTCTGATATATTCTGGAACCTATATAGGAACAGCTATCTATAAACTCAACATTGCAGTCCTCATTCAAAATGCTGTCTAGTTCTCTTAATTGATTGTCAACAATAGCGGCAACTATTTGGCACCGGTCTTTTTGTTGAAAATCCTGCGCGATTTGTTCCAAGGAAACACCTTTTTGGTATTTGAAACAACCTTTATCCCTCAATATGATATTAATGGTGCATTCATTTTTGCCTTGAACCATTTGTTAACCCCCCATTTTTTGATTGTTGTGTATATTATTATTATGTATATTATTGTTATGTATTCTGTTATAATACATTAATTATATACTATACCAATCTATAAATATAAATTTTAAAACAGCCGGCATACTTTATTGTAGCCGGTATAATAAAAAAATAACCTCTTGCCCGAAAGCAGTGGTTATTTTGAAATCATGAACTTGCTTCAAACCAAAAAATGTTATTTAATCCATCTCTTATTTCGCGCTAAAGGTCACTTCCCACAGACAGGTCTCTCCTGGAAATCATACCTACGACCGTATTGTTCTCAACAACAGGCAACATTCTGGTTTTGTTTCTCCCCATTATTTTGGCTGCCTCATGCACATCAGTGTCCGGAGCAACAGATGCTACGCCCCTAGACATTATACCGCTTATATTTGTTGTACTATCTATTTCTTCAGCTATCCCTTTTAGCACAATATCCCTTACAGTAACAATGCCCATGAATTGATTCTGCTCATTACATACCGGGATAGAACCTGTATCCAAGTCTCTCATTTTTTTTGCCACCTCGCCTACACTGGTATCTGATGAGGCAATATAGGTAGAATCATTCATAACATTTTTTACTTCCATAATGAACCCTCCTCATAGTTTCGGTCATATATATTTTGTACTGTTTTGTTTTTTTTATGAGCCGATAACAATGAAAAGTACCAAAAATAATGAAAATTCCTAAATATCAGGAATCTTCATTATTTTAACAACCCGAATCTATTGAAAGGATACAATCGTATAAATGCTTTTCCCATGACCGTTTTGAAGTTTACCAACCCCAGGATCCCATCCCGACTATCAAGGCTGTTATCCCTATTATCCCCCATCACAAATATGTTATTTTCCGGTATGATCAGATCGATATCACCCACCGTATAGTCATTTTCAATATAGGTTTCCTTTAGTTCTTCACCGTCAATATAAATTTTACCGTCTTTAATCACTATTCTTTCGCCCGGCACGGCTATTGTACGTTTAATCAACAGTTTTTGTTTGCCTGTTTCCGTCTTTAAATTAGATTTAAAAACAACTATATCTCCCCTTTTCGGAGTATCTCTTTTATACAAAAATCTGTTAATAATCAAAAAATCATTTTCCTCCAAGGTCGGATTCATTGAACAATTTTTTACAATAGTCGGCTTTATAAAGGTTGTAATTAATAATGCAATAATTAGGGATACTATAAATGTTTTTATCCACTCAATAATTTCATCTTTCATCGTTCATCCCCCTGTCCGCATACATAAATCAAGTTATCTATATTATTTTATCACTGTAAACAATGGAAATCAACCACTATATAGCTGTGGGTCTATACCCTTCCTA
>CAYOQX010000139.1:0-4645 GCA_964406195.1 uncultured Alkaliphilus sp.
TATGAGGAGAATGGACAAACGTATCTATATAGTACGTGGGGATTTTTAGATGTAGAACGGGAAGTGAAGGAGTAAAGTATGAATAAGAGAATCAAAAGAATACAGGCAATAGTATTAACAATAGTGTTATTAGTTAGTTTAATTCCTATGAATTTTATGGGTGAAATCTACGGTGCAAGTTCTACAGTTACTATAAAATTACAAAGTGGATATAGTGATGTTAAAGTATGTGTTACACCAGTAGATAAATCGTCTGATGTACAGGAAGCGACAACAAAAAATGGTGTTGTGACAATGGACATACCAAGCATAACAAATAATTATAATATAGTGTTAAAAAGAGTAGGATATGAGGATGTAGAATATAATGATACATATTTTACTGAGAGTTCAGCTTATGTAATTAATGACACTGGTGTATATACAGCACTTAAGAGTTATGAAATAAGCGGTGTAATACGTGATGAAAAAAATAAGGTAATGAAAGATGTAACTGTGTCATGTAGTGGATATTCTACTGATTCAGATACAACAGATGACAATGGTAAATATTCAGTAACTGTTTATGAGGGACAGTCATATACATTAAAGGCTAGTAAAAAAAGTGATAAGGTAGAAGAGTCATATTCAGAAGAAGTGATATATACAGTTGATAAAGTAAGTTCTGATAAAAAAGATGCTAATTATACAATGGGAAATTATCATCTTAATATAGAATGCGAAAATGCAACAATTAAGAATGATAAACAAACATTGCTTAGGAATACTTCATATACTATTCAGATAGAACCAGATGATTATTATGAGTTAGATAAATTCGTAATTAATAATGTGGATGTTACAAAGAGTGTAACTAATAATAAGGGTATATATGAATATAAGATAGATAATGTATTACAAGATTATAATGTTAATGTTACGCTCAAATTGAAAA
The DNA here is from genome assembly GCA_964406195.1 of uncultured Alkaliphilus sp. GTDB lineage: Bacteria > Bacillota > Clostridia > Peptostreptococcales > Natronincolaceae > JAAZJW01. Next base: position 935 of record CAYOQX010000139.1, read on the forward strand.
ATGCAGAAATTAAATTCATGGTAGGAGATAATGGTAAGATTACTGATACTAAGAATCATGGTTTTGATAGTGAAAATACTCCAGGCAAAGTGAATATAAGTTATGGAACAACAGATTACAGCATAACTATAACGCCTAATGAAGGTTATGAAATCGCTACATTTAATAAAAAAGTTAATAATGGATATCAAGATATAAAAGATCAACTTAAAAAAGAAGGAAATACAAGTACATATTCATTAGGAACAATAGATGGCAACAGAGAGTATTCAGTAACTTTTGTTAAGCAGAATAAGAATATTACAATTACAAATGAACAATCAGGCGGTTGGGTATATTATAAAAATCAATTAATTGGTGATAAAAAAACTGACAGTGTAGAATATGGTTCCAATATTGCAATTATGATTTATACATGGAATGACTTATATGATATATCTGTTAAAGTTAATGGAACAGAATCTAAAACATTACTAACAGGCAAAGGTGGTGTTTATGAATTAGCAATTAATAATATTAAGGAAGATACTAATATTGATGTAACATATTCAAAGTATCCAGTAGTTGATTCGTCTAATATTATAATTACTGGTGCTATAACTTGTATTGGCAATAAATATATATCAAATAACACAATATCTATTTTACCGACTGGAGTTTATGTCGCTATAAAGTTGCCAGGAGTGGATTCAAAAGCATTATCTACATATTCTTGTAACGTTAGTGAAAATTTTAATGCATTGTATATAAGACCTATTTCGGGAGTTGCCTGGCATGCAGTTGATTATACATCTTCACCACTTACAATAATAATTGATAAAAATAAACCAAAATCTCTAGTTGTAAGTGATGCTGACAAATTCAATAACTGGTACAATGCAGCTACTAATATTGAAGGAACTGCTGAGGATGCAGAAACAGATAAGTCTGGAATAAGTCATGTATTCTATACGACAGATAAGAAAGCTGCCGATGATCACACATACGCAAGCTTAACACCACCAACTGTTACAGATGGTACTGAAGATACAACGACTACAACAGATGATACAATTGATGTAGTAACAGCAGAAGTAAAAGAAGCAACATTTAACAAGGAAACAAACAAATGGAACTTTACAGCAGATGCGACAGAAACTACTAATTATTATATATGGTCATATGATAATGCAAGTAATAAGTCAGATATTACAACTGTAAATTACAAATATGATAAATTAGCACCAAATAAGTCAACAACATCACATGCCAAAGATGTTGCTAACAAGGATGTAGCTTTATCCATTGCAGTAAGTGATAATACACAGATTGCTAATGGAATCTCAGGAATAAAAGAAGTGTATGTATCTAAATCACTTTCAGATTATAATAAAGGCGTTTATGAGGGCAAGGCTACTAAGGCTTCAGAAAATAGCTACACATATACTATTAAATCATCATCAACATTGAATGCAGTTTATTATATATGGTCTGTAGATAATGCCGGCAATAAATCAGAAGTGGAAACTCAATCCATAATAATCGATAAAACAGAACCTATTATTACAATAGATACAGCATCACAGAATCCACAGTGGAGTGATGGAGAAGTTACAATAACAGGAACAGTTACAGATGAAGGTGGAGCAAAAGGATTCTCAGTGTATTATTGCAATAATGAAAATGATGCAAAAGCAAGAGATGTTAGCAAGAGTACATTGGTTAAAGCATATCTATGTGATGTAGATGCCAACAATAATGCAGTTAAGACTTCTAAAACATGGTCATATAAGTTTGAAGGCGAACAGAATACTAAGTATTATTTCTGGGCAGCAGATACAGCTGGTAATAAATCAGTAGAATATAAGGATACAGAAGTTAAGATTGATACTACTAATCCTTGTGTAACAGATTACAAATTCCTTGATATTAATGGAATTAATATGGCGGACAGAACTTCAACTTCTGGATTTATGAAAATAGGTGCATTTTATAATAAACAGATGAAAGTAAAAGTAAGCTTTAAAGATGAGAATGTATCATCAGGAATCAAGGACGTTGTGCTTCAGCTTACTAATAGTGATCTTACAATAACTAATGTAAAGTATGTTAATGATTCGTTAAAGAAAGAGCAGAATAATACATATACAGCGGAATTTATTGTTTGTGATAAGCTTGGTAATGGTGCAACACCAGGAAGTGTTAGTTTCTCAGGAACTATGAGAGCAATTGTTACTGATAATGTTAATCGAGTTTCAACTGCGAACACAGCAGATATAGGTACAGCATCTACATATGTATCTCAAGATGGAACACAGAAGAATACATTCTTTGCAATCGAAGATACTAAACCTGTAGTTAGAGAGATATCAGGACTTTCAGAGATAAAACTTGCTAATGATTCAGTTATACAGATTTCAGCAACAGATATACCTAAGGCAGAGAAGAATGCTTCAGGTATCAATACAATTAGTGTAAATGTTTATTATACCAATAAGTTGAGTGAAGAGCGAGGACAGATGCTTTATCATGATGCTTTTGGATATACTGACAGTATAACAAAAGAAGTTAGCTCAGTAGATATTAATACATCAAAATTCAGTAGAGTAATAAGCGGTAATGATGTTACAAACCGTGATGGTAAGTATACAATTGAGTATTTTGCAACTGATAATGCCGGTAATGTTTCAGATACTGAAACTACAGTATTCTATATGGATAGAACAGCTCCATATATCAGTACAATTCAAGTATACAAGGGTAATGCAGATACTACAGCAGTAACAAGCGAGACTGGAAGAGCTTCTGATGACACGGATTATGTATCAGGACAATCAGTTTCTCTACAGAGAGATTATGGTTATTATTTTGATAGTGAAGCAGTAGTTAAGATTACAGCATCTGATGATGCAGTTAAGACAAATCAGTATAATCAGAGTCATGGAATTACGGTTACAACTTTACCAGGAGATGAAGATATTATTTCTTCTGGAATTAAATCAATTACATATTATCTTGTAACTAATGATGGTAAGAAGAGTGTGGAGACTACTGTTAATACAGATAGCACAGACAGTATATATGTAACAATTCCAGCGGGATTCAAAGGTCAGATATACGCAGTTGCAACTGATAAGGTTGATAATACAACAGCAGCAGCGCAGACACATGATGGAATTATCACAGAAACATATGAACAGCATAATGCAAATTTTGCAGAGCAGGCTAATGCAGCATATACAAAGGAAGATGCAGATAACGGTGTACATGCTAATATAACAGTTCAGCCATCAGCAACATATGATGTAGATGGTAATGTATTGTTTAGTGAATCACAGAATATAGGAATTAACTTAAAAGATACATACGAGGGTATTAGAGAGATTACTTGGAGTGTTGTATCACCTCAGGATACTACGAACAACCAACAGGGTACAATAACATTTGACAATGCTGGTAATGCTGTTAATACTGATTTAGCACAGCTGGGTTGGAGAATTGATTCAACAGATATCAACCTTGTAACTGCTTTGTCAGGTAATATATTAGTGGCTAATAATAGCAACAATATCGTTGTAACTGTATCTATAACAGATAGAGCTGGTAACGTATCAACAATGAATACAACATTAAGTATTGATATGACAACTCCAACTTACACAGTTGTATATGATAATAATACACCTGATACAACGTATACAGATATCTATAAAGACACAAGAACAGCAACAA
>CAYOQX010000140.1:0-4608 GCA_964406195.1 uncultured Alkaliphilus sp.
AGGAGCCTCCCTCCTGCTGCTTTCATTATGAATAGACTGGGCAAACATTTCCTTGCCGGTACCGCTCTCGCCGGTAATTAATACGGTAGACAGGCTATCTGAAATTTGCTTAGCATAATTAATTAATTTAGTAAATTCATTATTCTTTCCAATAATTTTATCAAATGTATAGTTTGTTTTTCTTTTCTTAACCTTGTCGGTTAAGTTCCCGGAATTTTTTGTTTCATTAATCGTGCAAATTATTCTATCATATTTAAACATTCCGCTTTCAACTATAGGGTATACTCTCAGAGTGCAGTATACAGTGCAAATTTTACCTTTGATAGGTATATCATCCCACGAATAGGATATCTTTTGTTCCGAATCTATTTCTTGTTCAATGGTTTCCCATTGTTCAATAATATCACCTATTTTTAGTCCGAGAACATCCTCCTGGGTTAAACCCAGTATCTGACCGGCAGTATCATTTATTACTTTTATATAATTTTTAGGACCTATAGTTAAAATACCGGTATCAACATTATTTACAATGGTTTTTATGCATTGATTTTTTACTAATAACTTATCATTCAATTTTTTGAAATGTTCTCCCCGCATAATCACCGCCCCCCAAAACATCAATTATTATTAGAATTTTAGCTATGTTTAATATCTTCTCCTTCCTTGTGATGATAATATACCTAATTCATTTCTATATTTAGCTACAGTCCTCCTTGATATATCTATACCCTTGTCTTTTAACATATCAACTATTTTTCTATCACTTAAGGGTTTTCTGCAATCTTCCATGTCTATTATATCTTTAATAAATATTTTTATACTTTCCGATGAAACCCCTTCACCTGAATCATTTTCCACCCCGTCTGTAAAGAAATATTTTAGTTCGAAAACACCGAGGGGTGTATCCATGTATTTACCGTTAACAGCCCTGCTCACTGTCGATTCATGAACCTCGGTTTCATCGGCAACCTCTTTTAATGTCATAGGTTTTAGATGTTTTTTCCCTTTTTCAAAAAAATCGATTTGTTTTTCCATTATTACTTCACATATTTTATAAATTGTTCTTCGTCTTTGTTCAATGCTTCTTATCAACCATGTTGCGGAATTAAACTGCTTTCCTAAAAATTTGTTAACCTCTGAATTTTTATCATTTGAATTCATTATTTTTTTATAATCATTACGTATAATCAGTCTTGGACTATTATAATCATTATTTAATATTACATATTCTTTTCCAATTTTTTTAATTATAACGTCCGGAGTAATATAACCGGTTTCATCCTGTGCAAAGTTTCTGCCCGGTTTCGGTTCCAATGTTTTTATGAAATCACAATAGTTTTGGACCTCTTTAACAGTTACATTCAGTTGTTTAGCAATATAGGGATATTTATGAGAGGCAATATCGTGTAGGTATTTTTCAATCAAAGTATATAGCTTTTCATCTTCTATGCCCAGTAGCCGCAGTTGGATGATTAAACATTCTTCCAATGTTCTTGCACCTACCCCGGGAGGATCCAGTGTTTGAATTGTTTGCAATATATTTTCAACTGTCGATTGTTTCTCATTAAAATAATCTGCAACCTCTTCAACAGTAGCCGCAAAGTAACCCCTGTCATCTATGTTGACTATTATATATTCCCCTATATCCATATGTTTTTTATCCAATGTAATTAAATTATATTGAAACAGTAAATTTTCTTGTAATGTGGCTTCTTTCGAAACAAAACTTTCATAATTAAATTCATCGCCCTCATCATGGTAACTGCTTCCTGTATAATTAGATTTGCTGAAATTTTCAGTATATTCTTCCCAATCAATTTCCTTTGTTTCATTTTCTCCGGGTTTTACATCCGATAATTCTCCGGCTTCCATACTTTTCTCCAATACCGGATTTTGTTCTAATTGTTCATTGATATATTGTTCTAACTCTAAGGATGTAAATTGTAATATTTGGATTGCCTGTTGTAATTGAGGAGTCATAGTTAATTTTTGGGATTGTTCTATTTGTAAATTTAATTTTATCTTCATAAATCTCACCCTAATATAATGAAGTTTGATATAAGTATTACGATCGGACATAGTATAAATATATCATAATTTAATGCAACAAATCCTAACAAATCTTAATATAAGCATATCATAATATGCGTTTTTATCAATAATATTAAGATCTGCGGGTGACATAAAATAATTACTGAAATAGTATTATATACTTAACAGCAAAACAACCAAGAAATAAACCGTATATATTCCTGAATTGTCAAATTCTTTCATCTGATAATAACTTCATTTAATACCTCGGATATACTGTCTCGAATCTCTTCTAATTCTTCATCACTATAAGGGGTAAATTTATCCTGTCCCGCTAAAATTGTTTCCCCGTCCCTAAAGTTTTGAATTGCATATGTATTACAACCTTTTATCTCCCCGGCTATAATTCCAATATCCTCTATGTTCAGCAGTTCCTTACATACTGTAGTTCTGAACTCATAATCAATTTTATTTTCCAACAGTATATCAATGCTCTTCTGTATATCTTCCAAAACCACCGGTGTTTGAGCAACCAGTGAATATTTACCTAAAGGGGCCTTTATATCCATAGCTGCATAATCTATCAGCTCTTCATCAATCAACTTTTTAAGTATGCCGGGATTGGTGCCGTTAGTATCCAGCTTTATATCAAAACCTTCCCCTTTAACCCTGTTTATAAAGCCGTAAAGCCCTTTTTGGATGGTCGGTTCTCCGCCTGAAATACATAAAGCATCTATGAATTTTTTTCTGCTTTTTAAAAATTCAATAATTTTTTCTTCCTCTATTTTATCCCCGGCATCCTTTACAATAGAGCTGTTGTGACAATATGGACATCTGAAATTGCAACCTCCCGTAAATATAACAGTGCAAATATTACCGGGATAGTCTATAAATGATGATTTTTCTATTCCTAAAATATTCATGACTGTAATTACCCCACATTTATATTATCTTGTACCCCAAGTTCCAATGTTTCCAAACCGGTATCCAGTTCAAATTCAATACGATCTTTATATTCCTCCTGCTTACCTCTGTTCCATGACTGTACGGGCCTGTGAAATCCTACAACCCTGCTCCAAACCTCCGCTTCATTTCCACATTTAGGACATTCGAAATGTTCTCCTGTCAAATAACCGTGTTCAGGACATATGGAAAACGTAGGGCTAATGGTAAAGTAAGGAATAGTGCTTCTGCCCATTACCTTTTTAATTAACATTTTACATGTGTCTATATCTTTTATTTCTTCCCCGATAAACCCGTGCAGTACCGTACCTCCGGTATATAAGGATTGTAGTTCTTCTTGTAGTTCTATGGCCTCAAATATATCCTTTGAATAGCCTACAGGGAGCTGTGTAGAGTTTGTATAATACGGCTCTTCTTCACCCTGTGCACATATTCTGGGATACATTTTTTTATCCATTCTTGCGAATCGATAAGTGGCACCCTCGGCCGGTGAGGCCTCGAGGTTCCATAGACTTCCCGTTTCTTCCTGGAATATCTGTATAACCTTATTCATAAATTGCATAATTTCTACCGCAAACTTATTGCCTTCTTCCGAAGTAATATCCACTCCAAGCAGATTCATAGACGCCTCATTCATCCCGTTCAAACCTATAGTAGAAAAATGATTTTTGAAGTATTTGCCTGTGGCCTTTTTCACATTTTGCAGATAGTATCTTGAATATGGGTATAAACCGGCATCCATATATTGTTCCAATACATATCTTTTAGTTTCGCAAACATCCTTGGATATTTCCATCAGTTCTCTGACCCTTTTCTTAAACTCTTCCACAGTTTTAGTCAGATATCCTATTCTGGCCATGTTCAATGTTACTACATTTATTGAACCTGTAAGCGGGTTTGCCCCAAATAATCCTCCGCCCCTTCTTCTAAGTTCCCGATTGTCCAATCTGAGTCTGCAACACATAGATCTGAAATCCTCAGGTGACAGATCCGAATTTAGGAAATTGGCAAAATACGGGGTGCCGAATTTCCTCGTCATATCCATGATTGAATTAACTACTTTTGAATTCCAGGGAAAATCGTCTGTGACGTTAATGGTTGGAATTGGAAAACTGAACACCCTGCCTGCTCCGTCCCCTTCCATCATTACTTCGCAAAACGCAAGATTAAACATATCCATCTCTTTTTGAAATTCTCCATATGTTTTATCCTTCGGTTCCCCGCCTATTATTACAGGTTGTTTTGCTAGAAGTACATGAGGTGCTATATCCAATGTAATATTAGTAAATGGGGTCTGGAAACCTACCCTCGTCGGAACATTCAGGTTAAATACAAAACGCTGTATAGCCTTTTTTACCTGTTCATAACTCAAATCATCATAGTATATAAACGGTGCTAAATATGTATCTATACTGGAAACGGCCTGGGCACCTGCAGCCTCACCTTGCAGCGTGTACAACAGATTGACCAACTGGCCCAACGCGGATTCCAAATGCTTTGGAGGTTTTGATTCTATTTTGCCTTTTGCTCCTTTAAAACCTCTTTTCAGAAAATCCTCTAAATCCCACCCGCAGCAATAAGGTGCTAATAATCCTAGATCATGTATATGTAGGT
>CAYOQX010000141.1:0-4596 GCA_964406195.1 uncultured Alkaliphilus sp.
CATGTGTTAGGCACGCCGCCAGCGTTCATCCTGAGCCAGGATCAAACTCTTATAGTAAAAATTGATTCAAATCTAATGCTGTATAAACAACATCGGAATTTTCAGGTTTGTGATTAAGATATACATCTCAATCCGCTTGTGGTGTCAGACACAAAACATTAAGTTTCGGTCATTCACCGTGCTGGCTTAATCTATACTGTTTAGTTTTCAAAGACCCCTCTTGAATTAAATGTTAATCTTTTAAAAATTGAACGTTAATCACTTTAAGCAATGTTGATATCCTAAAGTTTTAATGTTTTTGTCCTGCTGTCTTTCCCGCAGCGACTTATTTAGTATAACACACTAAAAATGTCATGTCAATGTTTTTTTTAATATTTTTTATGAATCTTGTATATAAAAGGTTGGGTGTTGCAAATCCAGCCTTCCTGATAAATATGTCTCAACAACATCGACGACCTCAAATAATATAACATATAATTTTGTCGATGTCAATTTATTTTTCGACATTTCCATATAATTTGTAACGTCTCATTGCTTTTATCCGCATAATTACAGCTTTGTACCTATATATCTTTTTCTATTTATAGTTAAATAAGTTGCCTTCAATCTTCTTATACCCAAAATCTTGGTGTTTAATAATATATTACCCCATCATTTTTATTTTTTATCTGAATATAGTCTTCTTTTTATATCTTTTCCTAGAATTCTCTTGTAAACATCCTCTTTCTCCTGCTGCTGGTACTTAATATTTCAAATAAATAAGCCCTGTAAATCATAAAATAGGAAAACCAGATTTGTGCTGCGATATACATAAGTAAACCCTTAGGCGAAACCTGTGCACCGGTAAATGATATGAAATAGTTGAATACATTGTTGACAACCCTAAGTATGCTCAAGGATTGACCACTTATAAAATAAAAAATTACTAATAAAATTATGTTGGGGATGAACCATTCTATCCAGTTGTCTTTTACAAATCTAATTGAATACATAATAGTTTCACCCGGACCATAGAATTTTTGGTATGTAGCCTCCGGTATTGGATTAAATAATATAAATGTTAAAAAAGATACAATTAAGCTGAGTGCACCGGGATTTATGAGAGCCATGAACATAGGTGCAGCAAAATCAAGTATAAGTTTTGCTACATAGCCTATAAAAAGGATAGACCAAATTTTGCTCAGATACGGTGTGAAACCATCCTTAAAATCTTGAAAATCAAAATAGCCCCTTCTTATTATTGTGTCGAGAAGATATAAATAACTCGAAATCAAAGCACTGGTGACAATAATTGAAACTATACCACCCAAAATTCCGAAAAACCCCAAACTCATTGATAATATGATTGTAGCCGTGGAATAAAAAAATCCGGTAAAAATTATAGGCCAGTTCTCAACCATACTGACTGCGCTCTTTTTTAAAACGCTACGATTTGTATAATAAATATCCTTAAGTATTTCCATTTATAGTATGCTCCCTACTTATTAAAATCTATTTTATAGTATTTGCAATTTTCAAGTGCCTTACTGTCCATCAGATAATCAAACAAAACAATCACCCTGTTTTGTTCTATTTTATCTATTTTGTACTCAATTGTATCAAGTTCTGTTACATTTACATTAAACGGTTCAAAATGGACTTGTTTTATAATTTGTTTTGCAGGCACACCTATATACGATGGTAAATATTTTTCTATGTTTTCATTCCTCTGCAAAAATTTATGACATCTGTTTCTAAAACCCTTTATTTTCACCCTGTTAAATACTGATAATAAGGAAGAGGTTCTCGTGTTCTTAAAAAAATCCAATTTCAAAACTTCTTTGAATATTTCCAATTCATCAAACTTATTAAAACTATAGAATTCAACAAGTGTTTCATATAACTTGTTCCTACCGTGTGGTTTATGATGATATCCTTTGTTTTTCCAAAATCTCCACAGTTCTTCAAAACACTTGAAACTACTTGAGTAAAAATTTCGAATGATAAATTCAATGCTATTGGTAAACATTCCCGAGTTCCAATATGTTTCCACCATTTGTTCCAATCCTTTCAGTTTGAGTATATCACTGAATGAAAGCCATTTTGTTTCCATAACCTCATATGGTGGATTGTCTGAATAAATATAACCATAATCCAAGGCCTTATCCCTCAGCCCGGTACCCTTGAGCAGTTTTAAAAATCCAACCTGAAGTTTCTCCGGCCTCAATTCGAATACATCATCAAAGGAATTCTTAAATGAGAAATAGTCCTCCCCCGGTAATCCTACTATCAAATCCAGATGTTGATGTATATTTTTACCCATTGAAATTTTTTTAACCGCTGAACTCAATTTATTAAAATCTACTTTCCTGTCAATTTTCTCCAAAGCCTTCTTGTTAGTTGTTTGTACACCTATTTCAAATTGGAACAACCCTACAGGTACTGCCCCTAAAAAGTCCAACAATTCATCACTCAAAATATCCGCTACAATTTCGAAGTGAAAATTTATACCTTCTCTATAGTTTTTTAAAATATATTTCATGACCTCTAATGCATGTGATTCCTTAGTATTAAAAGTTCTGTCTATAAATTTTACCTGTTTAATATTCTGATTCATTAAATGATTTATTTCCTTCTCTACACGTTTATGAGGTAAAAATCGAACCCCCGGCATCGCTGATGACAGACAGTACTGACAATTGAACGGACATCCTCTTGAACTTTCATAATAGAAAATCTTGTCTTCGTCCAACTCTTCCCCCTCATAAGGAAATGGCAGATCATCCATTGAATATATAATACTTCTTGGTTCTGTAATTATTATCTGTCCGTCTGTCCTAAATGCTATGCCTTGTATTGACGAGTAATCTCCATCGGTTTTTAATGATAGCATAAGTTCTCTAAACGTTTTTTCACCCTCTCCTATAACAACAATGTCAATTGCATCGTTTTCTTCCATAAGGGTTTTTGTGTCAAAGGAAACCTCCGGCCCCCCTAAAACTATAATTACTCTCGGCATAATCTTTTTTATATGTTTAGTTATATAATCAATCATATCCATATTCCATATATAACATGAAAAACATAGGATGTCCGGATTATAGTCATAAATTTCCTGCATAATATAATCCATACTATTGTTAATGGTAAATTCTCTGATCTTAACATTTTCATGCAATATGTCAACTATTGATCTTTTTAAATAGCGCACTGCCAAATTTGTATGAATGTATCTGGCATTTAGTGCTGTTAACAATACTTTCATAATCTGCCTTCTTTCATTATATTATGACCGTCCTAATAAGGAGTATAATCTATATGATGATCTTATCATAATGCTTATATTACATGTTTCGCTACATCAGACTTCGGTATCTAATCTTTATTATGGGTTGGGTTGCAAACAGAATAAGGTCATTAACTTTTTGTAATATATATGGTATCATTGTAATTGTTATTTTACCGGCAGAAATTTTGAACCAATAAATAAGAAACCGGGAAAAGTAAAATATTTAAAAAAATGAAATGAATGGTGGTGCTATATTGCTTCCCCAAACACATAAAATTATTTCAGACCATGTTTATAGTAATATTAAGAATGTATTCGGTGTAGATCTGAATAAACTCAACCTTATATATGGCAGTATCAAACCCGATATTGTATACAATCTGGTCAGACTTGAACACTTTAAACCGCAATCTTTTGATTTCGTTTGTAACAGGATTAACGAATTGTCCAATTGCAGGTTCAAGTCAAACAAGGAATCTGTTAAACTTTTTTCAAACCAAATAGGTGTTGTCACGCATTTTATTTCCGATTTTTTCTGTGTTCCGCATAATGATCGCAGGACATATAAAAATAATTTCATAAAACATATAAAATACGAACATCGGCTTCATCAATTGTTCAAATCTTTCGACAACAAGATTGATGTGTCGGAAAATTACCTTTATATAAATAATATTAACCCTGATATTATCAGGTCTTTAATCGATACCCTTCACTTTGAATATACAAAAAGGGGCAAGAGTCTTATAAATGATCTCTATAGTTCCATTCATGCTTCATCGGTTGTAGGACTGTTTATAGTATATAATGCATTAAACAACAACACACTAACTGATGTAGCATAACCTTTTAATAAAGAAGATAAGGGAATTTTTATCTGTATATTTTAAGGGCCAAAAGAACACAATTAAGCATCTCTTCCGTTCTTCCGTCCCTTGGATATTCCCTATAATTTTTGTTTTTCTTTCAAAAATCTGTATTCTCCGGTTTTGCTTTCAACTATCAATTCTATATGATTATCTGATTGAATCCTATCTTTAATTATAATGTTGTTTAGTATGGGGTGCTTTGCCACTGTCCCTATTCGAAGTGCAAACAGTTCTATTTCTTTACCCTTCTTATCTCTGTTTTCAAAACATTTCCTGCCTATTTTGTATTCCCTTAATTTCAACAGATATTCGTTCATATCTTTGATAAAATCAATATCCTTTACCGAATCCATTGCCGGCCTGTCTGCTTGTTTTGTCAATGCTGACAATGCACCCATAATAGAATATACTTCTTTCCGGTCCCATCTCCACGGTTGAATTATATTTTTTCCTTCCATT
>CAYOQX010000142.1:0-4594 GCA_964406195.1 uncultured Alkaliphilus sp.
ATGCCTATTACATCCGAACTGAATGAGCCTGATGCGGATTTTTCCATAATATAAACATACTTTCCATCTCCTGTTATGTCCCATACTACCGGATTATATCCCCCTACCCCTATTTTGTCCCATACTGCCGGATTAAACCCAATGCCTTCGTCTGTATGTCTTCGTCCCTCTATTATTATATTCGATGTAAATGTTTTATCTTCAGGATTATATTCATTCAGATTTATTTCTGCGATACCGTCGGTAGCGGAAAATTCCCCTTCTTCTGTAGTCCATCTGCCGGTCTTTCTTCCATAAATAATGTTATTATTAGATGCCTTAAAACTGTCATAATAATCCCCGTCTGAATGTTCTTTGCTTTCTTTGGTTGATACGTTAAACAATGTGAAACCTGAATTTTTAGTAGAATATACTATGTTCGTATCATCCGCCCAATCGTAGGCACAATAATAATGATTAATTTCATCTGCTATTTTTTCATATTCTTCAGTTTTTATATCATATATATAAAGACTGTTATTTTTTGTGTAGGCTATATAGTTTCCCGATTTTGAAATAAGGGGATATTCAAAGCTGTCTCCATCATGTATTTTAGTCTCTTGGCCATTGTTTAAGTAAGTAAAATATAAACCGTCATCTTTAATATATACTGTATATGGATTGGTACCTGTCATCTCCGCAGGTATTACGTCGCAACCCGCCGCAAGACCGATTGTTAATATTGAAAGCAATACGATTAAGGAAAATACACGTTTAGCCTTTGATGTTCGCTTGAAAAACAGCATGTTTTTCAATCTGAATTTCAATTTCTCGGCATTAGAGCCCATAGCTGTTGTAAGAATATTTCTTCTTGCAATTGAGCTGTCTATCAATTTTAAAATAGTTTCCCCGTAATATTTTCTGTCTTCAATTTCCATTTCCCCTACCACTCTTTCATCTATGGAATATTCGCAGTACATATCAACTTCATTTAACAGTATGTAAACTATGGGATTAAACCAATGGACTGTATTTACAATAACACTGAGAACCTTAATAGCAATATCTTTTCTCTTATAATGATTCAATTCATGTAAAAATATCATTTCCAGCGCTCTGCTGTCTTTGTCTATATCTCCGAGCAGTATAATCGGATTAAATATACCAATTAACATAGGTGTGCCCATATTTCCACATGTTTTTAACGATATTTTTCCTTTTATATTCAGATTTTCTTTGCACAAATTGAACAACCTTAATACGTCTTCATCGTTGACCTCTTTGCTGTTCGCTAAAATAGCTGTTTTAAATTTTATATATGGAATGATTTTTAATAATAGTAAAACAATCATACCGATTATCCAAATGTATGGAATTATATCCATAAAGAACTTGACGTTAAAAATTTTTCTGTTTGTGCCGCTTGTACTGTCTGTGTTGTTTGTATTATTCGTATTTGTGCCGTGATTTTCCGACTGTACCGGATTATATTCTGTTTCTTTTCCGGCCGTCTGTTCATCTGTTTGTTTTTCCGTGTCCCCGAAATCATTTATATTTTGGATTTCTCCTATGTTTTCTGCGTCCATATTTTCTACTACATTATTTTGGTCTATTAACTGTCTAAATTCCGCCATAGGGGAAAAATTAGGTATGTTTATAAATTTTCCTGTCGGTAAAATAAGAAACATCAAAATCATTACAAGAACACAGTAGTGCCAAGACGAGCTGAAATTTTTCTTTGTTAAGGGTTTTATAAGTATAAATATCAGGAACATAATGGTTCCGGTAACAGACATATTCAGTATTGTTTTCAAGAATCCCATCATTGTACCCCCCTTATCCAGTCCTTCAGCTCTTTTATATCTTCCTCATCTATTTTTTTGTTGTTATAAAGTGACGCTATTAAGGATTTTACACTGCCGTTATACATATCCTCTATAAATCCATCAGCCTGATAGGACTTGTACTCATCTTTACTGATGGCAGGAGAATAATAATTGAACCTCTTCTTCTTCCTTACTTTTAACACATTTTTATCTACTAAACGTCCGGCCAAAGTTAAAACAGTTGTGTGTTTCCAAGAATTTTCTTCATCCAGTTTTTCAATTATCTCTGCCGCAGTAATTTCTTTTCCTTCCGCCCAGATGATTTTCATTATTTCGTACTCTGCATCTGATATCTTAATTATGTCCATGTTAGATCACTCCCTTTTTACATTCTACATCATGTAGTATTGATTGTATTTTACATCATGTAGAACAAGCTGTCAATAGGTTTTAAGGAAAACTACGGGGACGGAATTCCCGGTCAAAAAAACTGACTGTGAAAACCGCCCCTGTGGTTGCCGAGAACAGTCCCCGTGGTTGCCTCGTGGTTGTCATGGTCGCCTACAGTCCGCCATCCCCATGATTTGCTACAATAAATATTCAAACCATCTTGTAATAAGGGATAAAATATTGACAACAGCCCTTCTTAGAGGGCTTACGGGAGTTATTTCAATATCCTTTCCGGGCAAATAGTTATAGTTTTCAGACACCAAAAGGCTTTTATCAAAATAATTATGCAACCCTTCTTCTATTTTTTTGACGGCTTCGGTACTGTGGATTATTACCATGGATTCAGTGCTCAGATAAGTGCTTCTGGGGTCTGAATTAAATGAACCTATAGCCAGTAAATTATCATCAATAATAAATGACTTAGTATGGAGTGAATCTTCAGATTGAAATTCGAAGATATTTATATTGCTGTCCACCAGTTCCTTTTTGTGATTAAGATATCCTGAATAGGCAGGCAGGTTCGGGGTACTTCCCAAAGAATTAGTAAGAGCGGTGATATCTATACCCCTGAATTCATCCTCATTTAAAAAATTTTCAATCATCTGTTTATTAGGAATAATATACGGACTTTGAACAAATATGGACTTTTGGGCAGACTTCATAAGTTCGGTTATTTCATACCAGCACCAAGGCTCCTTAGAAAATCTTTCTATAGGATTGTGAATAAAAGAAATTTTGTTAGTCGGAAAGGATACTTCCATCAAATCTATAGGATTTTCAAACAAATCTTTGTTTATCTCTTTGGCTTTTGCAGATTTTCTCTTGAGTTCCTTACTTTTTCTGATTGCCCTCCTATGTTTAATATTAGATAACCTTCTATTTATCGGCTCCGAATACTCGTGATTCCAAATTGAATCAAAATATTCGGACATTTGATAAATTACACTGGTTGAATCCTCAGGTTTCGAATTTACTATTATAATATCCCTGTCATTTGTAATTTTTTCATTGTACCATTCCGGCGCAAAATATTTATCACCAATATTTCTACCGCCTATAATTGCAACATTGTTGTCCGCAATTATGTATTTATCATGCATTCTGTTATTAATGGTCCAAGGCATTAGAAGGTTTATGGGTTCGTAAAACTTGAGATTCATATTCGGATGATCCATAAATATATAAATGATGGGTTTGAATTCGCCCTTTAAACCGTGAAATAAACCATCCAACAAGAGATTTACTTTTACACCCCTGTCTGCGGCATCAATTAAAGCCCCAAAAAAAAGATTTGGCGCTTCTCCCGATTCAATGGAAAAATAAGATATATTTAGTGTTTTTTCCGCACTGTCAATAATCTTCAACCTGGCCAGACCCGATTCCAAAGGATTATCCATTAATATTCCTCTATCGGGGCCAACCGTATCTGAATAGAAATTATCCACAGATGAGGTTTCAATATAATCCTCGGAAATATTTTTAGGCCTTATGAATATAAAAACCCCTGTTACAAGCATGTATAAAACCCATGATAACAGGACAATCTTTATAATTTTTCTTTTGTTTATAATCTTCATCATATAAAAACCTCTTTTTTAAAAAAACACAGGGAAAGCAAGGGGAAAGCACCGGGGACGGTTCTTTTTGCTTTTCGATAAACAAAAGCAAAACGAACCGATACACGTCAAAAAGCAAAAAGGACCGTCCCCGGTGCTTTTATTTTAGTTTTTCTGCTGCAAAGTCTTGATCTATAAAAAATGCTTGTCTTTTATCATCTTCCTTTATATCCTCAAATCCTAATTCATAAACCATCGGATTGGTATGAGACTTTGCTGTCAGTAATCTGTTTTTTGTATCATAGGAACAAATATATCTGGTGTAGGTGATATGATTATATTTTTTATTCCTGACAAATCCCTCCGGCATAACCATCGCCGACATTATGTTATAAGAATCGGCAAGGGCTTCTTTGTAATCATTGGACCTGACATTCATTTTAGTTAAATAAAAGGCCTTAATAAATCTGGAGAAAGGGTCGTACCCTCCCGGCAAATCCTTTGCTGAATTAAACTCTTCAAGATTGTCCGGGTCCAAAAGTCTTTTTAGTCTCCTATCATGAGATTCAAATCCCGGTGAATTAGTCATTACATCATATGGAT
Source organism: uncultured Alkaliphilus sp. (assembly GCA_964406195.1). Lineage (GTDB taxonomy): Bacteria > Bacillota > Clostridia > Peptostreptococcales > Natronincolaceae > JAAZJW01. Next base: position 4,415 of record CAYOQX010000142.1, read on the forward strand.
TTTCATGGCATATCAATTTCCCGCGCTTGGGTTCGATAATAATGCACCTTTTGGTAGGATCAGTGAACATAAAGTGGAAATTTGGTGATATTGCGTCCTCCCCCTTATAATCCTTGGTAGATATATGAATATTCGGTAAATCCTCAACCAATTCTTCTACAGATTTGTAATTTGTAAGTG
>CAYOQX010000143.1:0-4556 GCA_964406195.1 uncultured Alkaliphilus sp.
TATACTTTCTATTCCTTCTTCTAGAATTAGACTATTTAGGTTTCCTTGTGTAAAAGCATCAGACATTATTTCTTTTACACTTCCCGGTATTGTCAGTTCCTTTACAGCTGAAGCCCAAAATGCTCTGGAAGCTATCTTTTCGACTGTGTTTGCAATAGTTAAATCGGATAATAATTTATTGTCACTAAATGCGGAACCGCCTATTTCCTTTACGCCTTCCGGAATTACCAATTTTTCTATTTTACCGAACGAAAACGCTCCGTTCGGTATTATTTCTAAATTGTTTGACAGTTTCAGTGTTTCTAAGTCACTATTCGCAGCAAATACTCCAATACCTAATTCCTCTACACTGTCCGGTAATTCTAAGTTCACTATGTTGTTGTTTCTAAAGGCCATCATTCCTATAGATTTTATTGTCTCAGGCAATGTTAAGGATCTCATTCCATCTTCCCCGAAACTGTCCAAATTAAATGCCCTGTCACCTATGCTGTCTACTGTTTCTCCTTTTGTGGTTTTTTCTGGTATTATTATATCTTTATCTGCTATAAATTTCTCTTCCCCTAATTCTGAAAATCCTGTCAGAGTTGTTCCTTCAAAAGTAAAGTGTTTAGAGGCCCAGTCTTCCATTGTTTCTTCTTCTAATACATAAGCTATAACCTCCATTACTTTTAGGTTAATGTTTGCTGCATCAATAATACCAGGATCCTGGCTTCCGTCCGGATTCGTGAAATTTTTAAAATGTCCCAGATGTTTTCTATATCCGTTGTCAATCTCTTCTGTCTCTTCCCAATTTAATCCTACTCTCTCATCAGCACAGAAGGTCTCCAATTCAATTTCATTTATGTTATCCACGAATCTTTTTAGGTAGAGTTTGAAGCCCCTCTCTCCTTCAAATCCCGGATTTGATTCAAAGGCATGTCGTGCTAGAGTCTTTAAATTATTTGGTATTACTATGCTTTCTATTTGGTTATCTACGAAGGCCTGGTTTCCTATTTTATCCAAGCCATCCCCTAATTCTACCTCAGAAATATAGTTACACCAAAAAGCCGCATCCTCAATATTTATTACAGAATCCGGGATAATCACTGATGTCAATGCGCCTTTTTCGAAAGCGTATTTCCCTATGTATTCAACACCTTCTTCTATAGTAACTCTCTCAAGTTGTCCACAATCGCTAAACGCCCTCATCCCTATTTGTTTAACCGAACCGGGAATTGTAACCTCTTTGATAAGGGACTTAGTGAATGCATTATCCCTTATTTCTTCAAGTCCTTGGTTAAAACTCACTGTGTTTATGTTGTTACCCAAAAAGGACCCTTGACCAATAGTTTTTACACTGTCAGGAAAACTTACAGATGTCAGATTGTTTTGCGCAAACGCCATCTGTCCTATTGTTTCCAGTGTATTTGGAAATTCGACTGATGTCAGGCCTTTGTTTCGAAATGCCTGGTTTCCTATCCCTATGACTTTTTCATTTCCAATTTCTTCAGGTATAACTACATCTGTTGCAGTTCCGTTATATCCGGTAATCACACCGTCTAAAAATTCGAAATCACTGGAATCACCGGAATCAAATGTTATATTTTCTGCCAATGCCGGTAATAAGGTTGAAAATAATATGATAAATACAAGCATACATGTCATAAATCTTTTTATGTTTCTATTTCCCCTAAACAAACCCATCACCCCTTTGTTTTTACTAAAAATACCTGTTTTGCACACAATAATTTAGGTAATATAAGTAATAAAGGTAAGCTTCCTTACCTTTATTACTTAGTCATACTATTACTGAAATAAAATATTAAATGTTCTGGTTTCCGATCTTAATTTACTATTATTATTTTTCCCTCCTTCGATTTATTTACAGGATCATTTGCTTTTACCGTTAATGCGTATACTCCTGCTTCTGTTTCCTCCGGAACTTTAAACGTGTCTGTAAATTTACCGTTTATATCGGTTTTTATTTGTTCAACCAATATAACTTGTCCTTTGTCATCTGTAAGCTTTAATGTAACATCAACATCAGCCAATCCAGTTTTACCTTCCAATACTATTCCGGATATTGTTATGTCTCCGTCTACTGCATATTCTGTTTTGTCTAATTTAAATGTAATTTCACCATTCCGTGTCTATCCTTTCGGATTTCGACCGGTCCTCACTGTACGTGCAACTTTTATCGCATACAGCGATTTCTCGACAATATATGTGTTTGAATATGTCCAATCATCCCCCAATAATTGAACTATTGTCTTTAAATCTGTTACCATTTCAAAGTATAGCACACATCCATATACTGGTTAAATTGGATTTTCCTATATCAAATGATAAGGTAATATCAAAAATCTATTACAAAAAAATATCCTGCAAAAAGCACAAAAAAGCCATCATACATGGGGGTGTATAATAGCCGCATATTTCCGGTATTAATCTTTTACACATATATTGCTGACTAGGTTCCTTCGCTCCCATATGTTTTGTCCTCTCTTACTGTTACCAATAAGATACTAACGGCATATGATCTACACTACTATGAACCCTCTGAGCCCGTACAAGTATCGCAGGATCTGCCAACCCTCTCTCATACGGCATCAAACGTTCCCCTTTACTTATCCCTATTTTTGGCTGCCTTAGGTCTCCACTAACGATACAGACAAATCAGGTTTAAGAGCTTGAATTGTTCCTGATTCAATAAGATATTTCAGCCTTATTGGTTCATACCAAGCCAAAGGTGTTGATTATTTTAACAGTATGAACTATTTTTCTATACCGCATGAACATGGATTCGTTTTCCTGACCATAACAGTCTTTTAAAGAACCCCGCACAGGATTTGCACCTGTTACGACTTCACCTGGCTTCACATGTATAAAGTAGCAGCTCTATGACATGTGCAGGAGGATTAGGTATAGGATTTATTAAAAGCTATTATCCCAGATAGGGTTTTCACCTATCAATTTGGTAAAGGAGTTAGAATAGAACCTCCACAACCTCTATGGCTATGAGGGCTACGCTTCCACTCATTTCACCGAAACCGGTTTATTGAGTAACGTTTCGCACTTTTATTTTTTGGCTTTAGGGGGTTTTGAGGGACTCGGTTCTGATTCGATAATTTCTACTTCTATCCCTTCAGCTTTATTAAGCTTGTCCGGTTTTTTCTCGAAGGATACTCCGGATGTATTTACATTAGCTACTTTTATTGTTCCTTTTCCTACTATCTCAGCAACTGCATCAATACCCAATATCTCTATTACAGATTTATCGGATATCTCCAATTTTGCTTCAGATTTAATGCTTATTTCTTTGACCGTTGTTGAGCCGGAACATACTATTTTAACCCCACTGCTTTCCTTGTCTATAATTATGTTGTTTAAATTGGAGTTATCAATTATAACACTATTTTCTCCACCGCCGTATATAAATGTGTTTTTTTCCACAGCTATGTTTTTAAGTGTTACCTCTCCATCACCAATATCCTTATCCAAGGTCAAGTTCCCTTTAATAAGAACATTCTGAAGTACAACTCCATCTACACTTATATGTACATCGTTATCAATAGTTTCTATATCTTCTGAAGGACCATAAGTTCCCGACTTATTATAAGTTATTACATCGGGTTCCGTTTTAATAATTCTTTCCAAGGTCACAACGGCTTCTGCACGTTTTATAGAATCTTCCGCCTTAAACATTCCATCGGGATAGCCTTCCATGATATCAGCCGCCAGTACTGCTCCGATGTAACCCTTGCTCCAGTTCGGGATTTCGCTGTAATCAGCAAATTTTTCGACTGTTTTAATATCTTCTGCCAATTCTAACATTCTAATTATAATACTGGCTACTTCTTGCCTGCTTATAGAATTATCAGGTTTTATTGTACCATCAGGATAGCCTGAAATATACCCGGCTGTTTTGGCTTTGGCAATTTCATTATAAAACCAATCTTCAGATGATATGTCAGAAAAATTTACAGCACTTTTTTCCGTATAACCAAATGCCCTATTTATTAATGTCACAAATTCCGCCCTGGTAATATTGCTATCCGGCCTGAATGTTCCGTCCGAATATCCCTTGATAAGCCCTTTTTCTATCCATATCTCAATTTCATTTTTTGCCCAATGATTTTCAATATCAGAGAAATCATCGGCAAATACAAAACTGAAACCGGATAAAATCACTGCAAAAACCAGTGAAAATATAATAAGTCTCCCCGTGTTTTTTGTTTTTGACAACGTTGCCCTCCTCCTTTTTTGAATCTAATGTTTTTAAACCCGAAATAAAAAATACAGAAATATAGTGTTTAATATATTATCCCTCACCCCTTTTCATAAACAAGCATTTTTTACCAAAAACTACTCTACCCTCAGTTTTGCTTTCGGATCACCTCCTATTTCCACTATATGTTATATATCGGATAAATGCACCTGTAATAGCACCTTCCCCGGTGCATTTCACCCTATATTAATGCCGTACTGAAATAACGCTCGGCTCTGTCTGCCAACACGGTTGCTATGGTTTTATCCTCACCGTATTTTTTCGCCATCTGTACAGAGGCCCAAACATT
>CAYOQX010000144.1:0-4509 GCA_964406195.1 uncultured Alkaliphilus sp.
AAGATTTAGAAAATTATATAATCCAGGAGAAAATAGAAGGCACAGAATTTACATTAGATATATTGTGCGATTTGGGGGGACAAGTTATATCAATAGTACCCAGGCAAAGGTTGGAAGTAAGGGCGGGGGAAATCTCCAAGGGCAGGTCGGTAAAAGACCCCAGATTAATAAATGCTGCACTGGATTTAATAAACAAAATGAACTCAGGGGATAATGCAAAAGCCATCGGTCCTATGAACATACAATGCATAGTTGATAATACAGATGAAATTAAGTTTATAGAAATCAATCCCAGATTTGGCGGTGGAGTTCCTCTGACATTTGAATCGGGTGTAGATTATGGAAAGATATTTGACCATATGGTATCAGGTAAAAAAATTCAACCAATCATTGGAGAATTTGAAGAATTAATTATGCTGAGGTTTGATGATGCTGTGTATTTTAAACCCTAAGGTGTACTGCTATAGAACCCCCATATTTTTGTTGTTTGAGGTATACAAAATGTATACAATATATGCAAATTATAAGCGAAATAAGGATTTCCAAATAGAGGTGATATTATCATTAAAGCGGCAATATTTGATTTAGACGATACCCTATATAATGAAAGGGATTTTGTCTATAGCGGGTTTGCGGAAGTTGCAAACTATTTAGGTGTGAAATATGGCTTAAATGTTGATGAGGTATACAAATCCATATTGCATATATTCTATGGACATGGAAGAGGAAAAATATTTAACGTATTATGTGAAGAATATTCAATAGATGAAAATATGGATAAACTTGTTCAGATATATAGAAATACTGTACCTAATATAAAACTATACGATGATGCTGTATGTATATTAAAGACCTTAAAAAGCAACTATTATTTGGGAATCATAACGGATGGCAAAAACACAGTACAGTGGAATAAAATAAAAGCACTAAATGTGGAAAAATATATAGATAAAGTAATTGTTACGGATGATTATGGCAGAGAATATTGGAAACCAAGCAAGGAGCCGTACAAGGATATATTAAAATACTTCAACATAAAACCCGGAGAATGTATATACATAGGAGATAACCCCCACAAAGATTTTGTTTCAGCTAAGGCATTAGGTATAAATACCATCAGAATTATAAGGGAGGTTGGGGCTCACATGAATACATTTTTATCAAAAGAACACGAAGCAGATTATAAGATAAATTGCTTAACCGAAGTGGAGCGGATAATAGACCTAATAAATGAAAAGAGCTGATATTATGAATATACTTGCTATAGTACAGGCCAGAATGGGCTCCAAAAGACTTCCGGGAAAGGTTATTAAACCCATAATAAACAAACCACTGATACTTCATGTATTGGACAGACTCAGCAAATCCGGATATGTAAATAATATAGTCCTTGCAACATCTACACTTGACAGTGAGGCCCCCTTGGTTAAAATAGCAAAGGAAGTCGGATATGAGGTATTCAGAGGAGAAGAAGAAAATGTTTTAAAAAGATATTTTGATGCCGGCAGAAAGTATAATGGAGATGTAATTGTTAGAGTTACAGGGGATTGTCCCTTAATAGATCCTTATATAGTAGATAATGTAATATCGTATTATTTAATGTATGACTATGACTATGTGAGACTAGATGTTCCAAACACATTTATCAGGGGGTTCGATGTAGAGGTATTTTCAAAGGATGCCCTAGAAATAGTCTACAAAGAAGTCAGCAAGGGTGATAGGAAAGAGGATAGGAGTAAGGATAACAAGGATTATAGAGAACATGTGACATTGTACATATATAAAAACAGGGATAAGTTCAAAGTCGGATATGTAAAAGGGGACAGGCTTTATAATAAAAACTACAGGCTTTGTGTGGATACCAAGGAGGATTTTGAAATAGTAAGTAAGGTTTTTGAATATTTTGAAGATGAATATGTAGGAGCCAAGGACGTAGTGAGGTTTTTGGATGGAAATGAGTAGATTGTAGGGATTAATGCTTATGAATGAAAATATATAAAAGGCGTCAGAGTAGGGTGCTAGGGGGACTTGATATGGAAATAAGGTTAGTAACTGATGAAAAATATGGCTATAAAAGATTAGATCCTATTCCGTTAAGGGAATTATTAGATGATTTTTATATGAATGAATATTATCAAAATAGAAAAAAGACAAAATCGCCGGATGCCCGTATAATAAAAGAATTAGATAATCTCATAGAAGAAATATCAACAGTATCAAATACAGAGTGGGCTAAAAAAACTCACTTGTTAGAGGCTAAAAACACTTTAAATAGATTAGTTAGCATTAAAAAACCTAGCCTGTTGGATGTGGGTTGTGGATATGGCACCTTTATTAAATTTATAAATGAGTTTGGTTGGAATGTATCAGGAATTGAGCCATCCCCAAAAGCATCTGAATTTGCTGCAAATACGGGATTAAATATACACAATTGCACCCTTGAGGAATTTTATATAAAAAATCAACAGAAATTTACCGCCATTTCACTTAATAATGTTTTAGAACATGTTCGATTGCCATTGGATACTATTAGTATGTGCAAAAATATGCTTATAGACGGGGGAATAATAAGGATAAAAGTGCCCAATGAATTTAATCCATTGCAGCTGAAAGCAAATGAAATAGTATCTAATAAAAACTGGTGGGTATCTTACCCAGACCATATTAATTATTTTACCAAGGATTCGTTAACGAAAATATTGAGGGATTTTGGGTTTGAAATAGTTCATATTAATTCGGATTTTCCAATGGAAATATTTATCCTAATGGGTGAAAACTATGTTGACAAACCTGAACTGGGCAAGCTTTGTCATGAAAAAAGAAAGAACTTTGAAATGAACTTGGAAACGGGGGAAAGAGAAAAATTATATTGTGAACTTGCTAAAAATGGCATAGGGAGAAATATTATTGTATATGGAAAGTTAAGGATAAATATAAATAATGGGATTTAAACATTAAGGTGGAATTAGTGCTAGGTGAACCTCCGAAAAAATACTTACCTTAAGCCGTATTATACAATATACAGTATTTTAAAATTAAATTCACTGTTGCATATGGTATGCATATTTCGAATCATTGAATTTTTCGGAATTTTCCCTAGCGCTAGATCATCAAATTATTGCGGTAACAATTATCACTTGCAAGAACGCAACGTAATAAACAAGAAAAAGGTGGACAAAATGCAAAATCAATTAATCATATCAAATAAAATAATCAACCAAGATTCTCCTGTTTTTATAATAGCGGAGGTATCGGCTAACCATCTTCAAAGTTTTGATAATGCCGTTAAAATAATTAAAGAAGCCAAAAAAGCCGGAGTGGACGCTGTAAAATTGCAGACATATACTCCGGACACCATAACATTAGACTGTGATAATGAATATTTTCAAATAACTCAAGGCACCATTTGGGATGGGACTACCTTACATAAATTATATTCGGAAGCTTATATGCCTTGGGAATGGCAGCCTGAATTGAAAGAAATTGCTGAGGAAGAAGGACTTATATTTTTTTCGTCTCCTTTTGATAAAACAGCAGTAGATTTTCTGGAGAATATGAAGGTGCCGGCATATAAGATAGCGTCATTTGAAATAACAGATATTCCACTGATAGAATATATTGCATCTAAGGGAAAACCCATGATAATTTCTACGGGCATTGCAACACTTGCGGATATAGAAGAAGCCCTAGATGCATGCAAAAAGATGGGAAATAATCAAGTGGCTTTACTTAAGTGTACATCGGCATACCCGTCGCCCTTAGAAGATATTAATTTAAAAGTAATTCCAAACATGAAAGATACTTTTGGTACCATAGTAGGTCTTTCAGATCATACATTGGGACATACCGTGGCCTTAGGTGCGGTAGCCCTAGGTGCTAAAATAGTGGAAAAACATATAACATTAAATAGAGCCGATGGAGGGCCTGATGCTAAATTTTCTATGGAGCCCCATGAGTTTAAGGAAATGGTAATCGGAATTAGGAAACTGGAAAAGGCTCTTGGTCATGTTACTTATGAGCTAACAGAGAAACAAGGAAAAAGTCGGGAACATTCCAGATCATTATTTGTCGTTAGAGACATCAAAAAGGGAGAGATCTTCACAGAAGAAAATGTCAGGAGTATCAGACCGGCCTTTGGGTTATCAACCAAATATATTAAAGATATATTAGGTAAAAAGGCCGGAAGAGATATTTTGAAGGGTACTCCTGTAGATTGGAGTCTCATAGAATGAGGAATATAATAATTAGAACATTTGGAGGAAAGGACACCGGATATGGGCATTACTATAGATGTCTTTCTTTGGCTAAGGCTATCAAATTAACAGCCAAAAATGTTCATATAATATTTTTGGTAAATAAAGAACTGCATAGCTTAATTCAAACCACAGGTTTTAATTTCATTATCAGTAATGATTTAAATGATGATTTAAGGATAATTGAAAATCTAGATGTGGTTCTTTTTATATTTGATTCATATCTGGGTAATGATGGGTATCTTAGGCATATCAA
>CAYOQX010000145.1:0-2696 GCA_964406195.1 uncultured Alkaliphilus sp.
CCTGTGGGATTCCATAGAAATTCTCGGCTACAAGCAACCATATGATAATAAAACCATAAGGGAGCATATATTAAAACTATTAGAGACAAATAAATGCTATAATTATAACGTAAAAATAGTAATTAATGCACTTGATTCGGAAGAACCTAATTTATTCGTATATTATGTTGTTTCCGGTTATCCTGCAGATGAACTCTATGAAAAAGGGGTGCACACCATACTCTATGAAGCCGAAAGAGATGATCCCAATGTAAAAGTAATAGCGGCGGATTTCAGAGACAGGGTAAACAAAAGCATTGAGGAAGCCGATGCATATGAGGCACTGCTTGTAAATAATAAGGGTGAAATAACAGAGGGCAGCAGGTCAAACATGTTTTTTGTAAAGGATGACATCTTTTACACAGCCCCCGCAGGAGATGTATTGATGGGGATTACAAGAAAACGTATAATGCAGGTCTGTTCGGAACTGGGATATGAAGTAAAGGAAGAACCCGTACATATAGATTTCCTGGATGATATAGACGGATTGTTTTTGACCGGAACATCACCTAAGGTACTTCCCATATCGTCCATAGATGACCGGAAATATGACTCAGGCAAAAATAGTGCCATCAAAGCGGTACTCGATGCATACAATGATTTAATAGACAACTATATTGATAAAAACAGATAAACTCAAATATTTATTATATAGTGATACCCTCCCACCGCTTGTGGAGGCGGAGGGTATCTCACTAAATTTTTATTAAAATAAATATTAAAAAACCGATAGGAGGTGTTTTCGTGACAGATGAAATCAAAGCAAGTTGCTCAAGACCGAAACTTGCACAAAAATCAAAACATGATAAAACTGAATCACCAAATATTATTTTAGAGGAGGAAAAACAAAACATGATAAAAGTAGGTAAACCGGCACCGGAATTTACAGCACCGGCATTTTATGAAGGGAAATTTACAGATGTAAGTCTGGAGGATTATAAAGGGAAATGGGTACTATTATGCTTCTACCCGGGAGACTTTACATTTGTGTGAGCTACTGAAGTTTCAGCAGTTGCTGCAAAATATCCTGAGTTACAGGAATTAGATATAGAAGTCCTGTCCGTAAGTGTGGATTCCGTATTTGTACATAAGGTATGGAATGACAATGAATTATCCAAAATGGTAGGAAATGATATTCCGTTCCCGATGTTATCGGACCAGGACGGAAGCATAGGTAAAATGTATGGAATTTATGATGAGGAAAGCGGAGTCGAAACCAGGGGAAGATTCATAATCGACCCTGACGGAGTAGTTCAAGGATTTGAGGTACTCACACCTCCGGTAGGAAGAAATATTGCCGAAACCATCAGACAGATTCAGGCATTCCAACTTGTCAGAGAAACGGAAGGCAAAGAAGTAACACCTGCAGGATGGAAACCCGGCAAATCAACATTAAAGCCCCATCCTGATCTGGTAAGTAAGGTATGGAAAGAATGGAAAGTAAGCGAGGCATTTGACGACTAAGATAAGTTAATTATAAAGAAACGGCCCTTTCGCCTGTGTAATATAATTACCGCCGGCGGACGGGCCGTTCTATTTTTTAATCGCACTACTGCAATTTTATTTCCTCTCCTATTGACCTTTCCAATCTTCCTCTCATATTTTCAAAAATAGGTACCACCTCATAAGAAAGTATATCGGCTATGGTGACCAGATCATTATCCTTGAAGGTCTTTCCCAGCCCCTTTATTGTTTCTTTTAGTAAATATACATCCTTGGCATACAGGTTCCACTGTTCATAGCTGTTGACAATATTTCTGAGATCCATATTTAAATCAATGGAGACAAATCCGTCTATTATCCAATTAAACCCCTCCATCAGGCCGACCAGTTTATTCCAACTGTCCCTATCCGGAATGTTGTAAAACTCATCGGACAATATTTCTATTTTAGGTATCATCTTTTCTATATAATCCATAGTATATAGTATAACATCATGGGATGATTCTATTACAGTCTTGGCCACAACTTTTATTTCTTCTATATGCTTTATATTTTCCACTAAATAATCGTAAAAACCGTCGTACAGCTTATGTTCATCTACAATTAAATGGCTCAATACCAAATTAGATTCCATTACCGTTTCATTAATCTTATCGAGTACATTGTCTATGTTTTCCTTGCTGTTTTCATACTCCAATACCTGATCCAATATATATAATTTCACCCGAGCTACCTCCAATATATTAAATATGTTATATCTTGATTAATTTATTCTACTAAATGCGACAGACTCCTTCTTTGATTTCCAACAAAAATTTCGTAATTTTTTCCTTATTTAATGCGGAAATCTCTCCTTTAATCTTTGGCAAAGGTTAGCACCGTCGCTGTTTTGGCCCCGTCTTTTATCAATTCCCTGCTGCAGGCATTGGCTGTGGAACCTGTGGTAAAAATATCATCCACCAATAATATGTCTTTATCCAATATTGCCTTTTTATCCACGGTCCTGAAAGCATTTTCCACGTTTTTCCGCCTCTCTCCCCTGTTCATGTTGTACATGGCTTTGGTGTTTTTGATTCTGATAAGTATTTCCGTATTTAGGGGAATACCCGTTGTTTCGGATATATATTTGCTTATGAGGGTTGCCTGGTTGAACCCTCTCTGCTTTTCTCTATCTATATATAAAGGTACAGGGATAATTATGTCTGTTTTTATAT